>DFYM01000073.1:54233-88687 GCA_002383355.1 Candidatus Immundihabitans aquiphilus
GCTAACTGTTAAACTTAATAACCAGGCCCATAAAATCGGGATTCGGATTTAGCCTTCCTCTTCAAATTTTACTATACAATTTTCAATATATTGCCTGAATTTTTTTCTATCCATCTGATCATGTCGGGCATCATAAGTTACATGGTTTTTATGGTAAGGAGAACTTTTGGCAAAGATAACAAAGGAGCCCTTAAAATACCGGGAAACTAATCTCGCACTCTGAGGGAGTAAAATTCTCATCCCCTTTTCATCGTATCCTAAGTATCCCTTTTCCCATATTTCCTTCTCGCCATAGTAACCAGGCTTGATTTCCACTAACTTTTCTTTTACCGAAAAGGGCTCAATATNNAGGAGTAATTGGTTTTAAAGGAGCAGTTTCTAAACGAAAATAGGTCCATTCTAGATGTTCGGGGAAGTAATTGAATTCTAATAACTTAGGCTTTATAATTCTTACGGAGTGGGGGGTATGTAATTCGAGGCAATCTTTTTCGGAGGATTTTTCTACCCCTATAATATCGTGACCTCCACCAATAGGAAATAGGGTATGATTTAAATCTTTTACCGAAGCTACTTGATGTAGAATAGAAATTATGCTTTCTCTATCCTGCCAGAGGCAATGGTTTGGGATAGCTACCGGAAATAATTCTCGGATAGTTTTTTCCCAAACCCTTAAATTTTCTGCTTCGAAATCACCACCATTTAATTTCATAACTTTCTCCTCCCTTTACCGATAATATTTAAAAAATCTCTAATTTATATTAAACATAAAAAGATTGCCTCTCCCCTCCTAAGGGGTTGAGGCAATCTTTTTATGTTTAATTCTTTAATTAAAATAAAAGAAGGGATGAACAACTCTTTTAGTCTTTCGGACAGGATAATAAAAGTAATATGGTTTCCCTTTCCCCCGGGCAATAGCGTAACCCTCTGCCTTTATATTTTTTATTTATATTTTATAAACCCAAAAATGGCGGAGAGAGAGGGATTCGAACCCTCGGAGCGGGTTTTACACCCGCTCAATTGCTTAGCAGGCAACCACCTTCGGCCACTCGGTCATCTCTCCATATTAAGTATACCATAATCTTTTTTTACAAGCAAGAAAACTAACCAATTCGTATTTCTTTGCTAGTGAATCCTCCTCCTTGAAAATAAGTTTTAAGTTAACTTCCCCTCCTAACTTGCCATGGATATTAAAATATATTAGAATATACTGGACAAAAAATCTAATAATTTATTTATTCAAATCTTTGGCTAACAGCTAGCGTCCGGTTAAATAAAATAGGTTATATTTCTGGAGATTACTTCGGTCACTTTGCTTCGCAATGACCAAATAAAAAGGTCATGGCGTGCAAGCAAAGCAATCTCCTAACTATCCTACTTTACTTAACGGAGCACTAGCAAATATACTCAGAAAATTAAAATATAAAGCCAAACCGATTAATTAACTAATTTAGTAATGAAAATTGAGGAGAAAGGAAAGATGAAGCACTATCAATATGAGGTAATTGTTGTAGGTGGAGGCCATGCTGGTTGCGAAGCTGCCCTAGCTGCTGCTCGAAGAGGAGCAAAAACTCTGCTTATTACTTCTAATATAGATAATATAGCCTTGATGCCCTGTAACCCCTCCATCGGAGGACCAGGCAAAGGACATGTGGTTAGAGAAATTGATGCCTTAGGCGGGGAAATGGCTAAAAATACAGACAAAGCTACCCTTCATCTAAGAAGATTAAACACCAGTAAAGGGCCGGCTATGTGGGCCCTAAGAGCCCAGGTAGACAAAAAAATATACAGTCAGGAAATGATTCACACCCTCCAAATCCAGGAAAATTTAGACCTGAAACAAGAGATGGTAACCAGGTTAATAGTAGAAGATCAGCGAGTAAAAGGAGTAAGAGTAAAAAGTGGCTTGGAATTTTCTTCCGCCACTGTAATTTTAACTGCCGGCACTTTCTTAAATGGACTAATCTATATAGGAGAGATAGTCTATTCGGCAGGAAGGGCGGGAGAAATTGCCTCTATTGATTTAGCCGAAAACCTTAAGGAATTGGGGTTTAAAATAGGAAGGCTGAATACCTGTACCCCTCCTCGCTTAGATAGAAGAACAGTAGATTTTTCTTCCCTCGAGGAGCAGAAGAGTGCAGATATACCCCTAGCTTTTTCCTTGGAAAACGAAGGCAAAATCTATTCCGACTTTTCCGTATTTATGACTCGCACTAATCAAAAAACGCATCAAATTATCCAAAACAATATTAATCGGGTACCCTTTTATAATGGGACTATCCAGAGCGTGTCTACTAGATATTGTCCTTCTATAGAAGCTAAAATAATTAGGTTCCCAGAAAAAAATTCTCATCAGCTATTTTTGGAACCCGAGGGATATAATACTGAAGAGATATATTTACAGGGCTTTTTTACCAGTTTACCTCCCGATACCCAGGAAGAGGCACTTCGTACCCTTAGAGGTTTGGAAAAAGCTAAAATTATTCGTTATGGGTACGCCATTGAATATGATATAATCTACCCTCATCAATTAAAGTATTCCTTAGAAACTAAAATGATTAAAGGATTATTTTTGGCTGGACAAATCAACGGGACCTCGGGCTATGAAGAGGCAGCTGAACAAGGTTTGATAGCCGGCCTCAATGCCGTACAACTCCTTTCAGGTAAAGAACCTTTAATCTTAGATCGCTCAGAAGCTTATATTGCAGTAGAGATAGATGATTTAGTCACTAAGGGCATTACAGAACCCTACCGCCTAAGAACGGGGCTAGCCGAGTATCGCCTTTTACTTAGGCAGGATAATGCTGATTTAAGGCTTACTCCTTATGGTTATAAATTAGGTTTGATTTCCCGAGAGAGATACAAAAAATTCCTCAAGAAAAAAGAATTAATTGAACAAGAAAAAAGGAGATTAAAAAAAGTTATTATCCCCCCCACCGAAGAGGTAAATAGCTCATTGACTAATAAGTTACATACTGCCCCACTTTCTGGCATGGTGACTTTAGCTACCCTCCTTAGTCGACCGGAAGTAACCTATGACCAGATTGCCTCTCTTGATCCTGATAGACCAGAACTTCCTCGGGAAGTCGCTGAACAAGTAGAAATACAGATTAAATACGAAGGCTATATTAAACGCCAAGAAATTCAAGTAAAAAGATTTAGAAAATTAGAAAATTATAAAATACCTCAAAATATCGACTATTCAGGGTTACGGGGCATCTCCCATGAAGGCCGAGAGAAATTCTCGCAAATACAGCCCCTTTCTCTAGGACAGGCCAAAAGAATACCCGGGATATCCCCCGCCGATATTACTGCTCTAATGATAAACGTAGAAAAGATAAAAAAACAAGCGAGCGCCTAGTTTTACCTCCGCACCACTAACCTACAGTTGATGAATCGATTACTATTAATACTAATCTTCAATACTTACCTCCCCTTTCACCGGAGTAGGATTGAGCAACATATCCGATACCGGGCACTTTTCTTTTGCTAATTGGTAAAGTTCGCGAACTTTTTCCTCTGGCGACTTGGTATCTATTTTTACTTTGTACCTGATTTCTTTGAATCCTCTTCTGTCTCTTCCTTCTTCATCTATCCAGCCACCTGGGATCATATCTCCCTCTAAATCAACTCCTATATTTTCTATTTCTACCCCAAATTTTGGGGCATATCCTCAATAAGCCAACACTAAGCAGCCCCCTAAGGCAGCTAATAATAATTCCACGGGGTTGGGAGCAGTATTAGTCCCCTTAAATCTATAGGTTCATCAATTCTAATTTTAAATCCCCTTATCTCGGTCTCTATCTTGCTACCCTCTATCCATTTTGTCTGGGCTTTATAGGTACGAATTCCCATTTTTTTCTACCTCCTTACTAATCTCTTCATTTATTTTTTTCATTCACCTTTAGCTATTCAATATTTATTTATTGTTCATTAACCATAACTAACTTCTCTGCTGCTTTTAAAGTATTTTTCATTAACATAAGATTAGTGATAGGTCCTACTCCGCCAGGCACCGGGGTAATAGCTGACACTTTATCCCGTACTCCTTCGTAATCCACATCTCCTACCAACTTTCCTTCTACCTCGTTAGTGCCTACATCTATCACCACCGCTCCCTCCTTAACCATATCTTTTTTAATTATTTCAGGTATCCCGACGGCAACAATCAAAACATCTCCCTGGCAAGTATAATAAGCCAGATTACTGGTTCGAGAATGACAGATCGTAAGAGTAGCATTCGCATATGGTTCTTTCTGTAAAAGTATAAGCGCCATTGGTTTACCTACAATATTACTTCTCCCCACTATCACCGTATGTTTTCCCTCCACTTTAATATCTTCTCTCTTCATCAGCTCGTATACGGCATAGGGTGTACAGGGCAAAAACTCCGGCTTACCCAGCGCCAATCTTCCCATATTAATAGGATTAAAACAATCAACGTCTTTGAAGGGACTTACTGCCTCTTGAACCTTTTCTTGGTTAATATGTGGGGGCAGGGGGACTTGTACTATAATACCACTAATCTTTCTATCTCTATTCAAATTATCTATAAGTTCAAGAAGCTCTCTTTCACTAGTTTCTTCGGGTAAACTATATTTTTCCACTTCGATAGAAACCTTCTTGCCCATCTGGCTAATCATTTTTACATAAAACAAGGAGGCGGGATCTTCGCCTACCATCACTACTGCTAATTTAGGTGTCCCTCCATTTTTTCCCCTAAAATTTTCTACTTCTAGGCTTAATGATTCGTTAAGCTCTTGAGCAATCTTTCTTCCGTCAATAATCTTGGCCATAACTCCTCTTCTCCTTTATCCTTTATGAACGCCCTGGCAAATAGATTTAAGTTGCGTTTTAAGTTACTCAATGATTTTTCCTTTTTGTTTCACTGACTACTTCTCTATCTACTGCTTCTTTGATTAAAAATTTCACCTTATTTTTTTCTATATTACAAGCTGCACTAATTTCACTTTCTAAAATTTTTTGTGCTCTCTCCAATAACCCCTTTTCCGTAGTAGATAATTTATCTTTTCTTTTTAAGTAAGTGTAATTTTTAACTACTTGAGCTACTTTTAGGAGATCGCCACTATCTACCATCTCGGATTGAGTTTTTATCCTCTGCTTATAATTTTCTCTCATTTCCTTATCTACTTTATCACCTAATACATTTAAAACTTCTGGTACAGTCTTACGATCAATAATGTGTCGCAATCCAATTTCTTTTGCTCTATTTACTGGAATCATTAAAATCATTTCATTGATGGATAGCTTTAAAATATAGTATTGCTGTTTCTTACCTAAAATATTTTTTTCTTCTATTTTTTCTATAGCTCCCACTCCGAAGTTCGGATGAGAAACCTTATCACCAATTTTAAACACCTCTTCGGATTAATTACTAACTAATCCCTCTCTCACCTCCTCTCTTCTTTTAAATTGGAAATAAATATAATATTTTTTTTCCTTTTCGGAAATATCTTCCTCTTAGTCATAAAGGTTTTATAATTGCTTTACCCTCTACAATTTTAAGGGGTACGATTGTGTCGTACCCCTTCTATTTTTCTTTTGTTTACTTTAGCTATTTTACCATTTTTTTTCTAAAAATTCAAAAATAGTTTTACCCTTTCTCTGGCTAGTCTTTTTCTCTCACGCTCCTCTAAAATTTTACCTCTTCTAAAACCTTTACTACTTCTGGTAAAAAACTACAGACATCTTCCTTAATCACTATTTCTGCCAAATAATCCAGGGGAGTGGACATAAAATTAACAATAATCAGTTTACCCCCTCTATCCAGACAATATTGAGGGAGCATATTAACTGGACTAACCTGCAGAGATGAACCGACAGTTATCATTAAATCCGCCTTCCTTGACTCCTCAATTGCCTGGTCCAGGTGGGGAAGCATCTCTCCAAAAAGGACTACCTTGGGTTTAAACACCCCGCCACATTCACAATAAGGAACTTTTTCTTCGCTTTCGTCGATCTTTTTTATCAACGCCGCTGCCGAGATTGTTTTTCCACATCTCTGACAAATAGCTTCCCTTAAAGTACCGTGCACTTCAATCACTTTTTTTGAACCAGTCCTTTGGTGGAGATTATCAATATTCTGAGTAATAAGGCACTTCACATAACCTAACTCCTCTAATTTAGCAATAGCCTGATGAGCAGGATTAGGAAAAACTTCTTCTAAACTCTCGATGCGGGGTCGATAAAACTGATAAAAACGTTGAGGACTTTTTTGGAAAGCCTCCAGAGAGGTAACTTCAAAAGGGTCTACTTTCTCCCAGATACCTTTGCCTGGAGTTCTAAAATCGGGTATTCCTGAACCGGTGCTCACTCCTGCTCCGGTTAAGACTACGGCATATTTTGATTTTTTAATTAATTCTGCTACCCGATTAACTTTTTCTTGTTTGGTTTCCTTCTTCATTTAAAAATACCTCCGGCTTTAAAGCTTTGTTTATCACTTCCTCTATCTTATTAGCTAATACTTTATTCCTCTTAGAAAATCTATTTTTTACTTACCGCGCTTCTTAGGGAGGATATTTGCCACAGGTAGACCTAAACAGATTAGTACTTAAGTATCTTTCTCCGACTATTCACTATCATGATAAAGGCAATTCCTGGTATTTCCCGAAGTAGGATCAAGAATAGTTCTTCCTTTAATAAGTACCCCTTAGCAAGAACTATTTTTCCCCACAAGAAGCTATTTCGGTTTCCTCCATTGTCCTCCTCATCGATTGTTGTTCTAATTTTTCCCGATGCCGGGCATAAACCTTTTTCCAATGACCACTTTTAAATAATAAAATCATCCCTAACCCTTGGGCCACATCGGAACCATTTAATCCTAACCAAATACCAGTAGGTCCCATCCCTACTGTCAGAGCAAGCAGATAGGCCAGAGGTATACGGACCCCTAATTGTCCTATGGCATTTACCAGGGTAGGGGTAGCCGTATCCCCGGCACCATTCATCGCCTGTCCTAAAATTATGGAAAAGGCTAAAAAGGGGAAGGTAACTCCTAAATATCTTAAAAAGGAAGCCCCTATTCTTATCACTTCTGGCTCTCTAGCAAATATGGCCACTAACTGAGGAGCAAAGATCACAAAGATAGTAGCTACTGGTATAGCAATAAATTCAAAGTATAACACCGTCTTCCAGGCAGATTCAGTTGCTCTATCCGGTTGCTGTGCCCCCATATTTTGTCCAACCAATACTGCCGCTGCATTAGCAAAACCATGACCTGGTACCATAATGACCATTCTCAATCGTGAACCTATTCCATAAGCTGCTAGAGTAACCGCACCAAAAGAAGAAACTAAACGCATCAAGAGAAGTAGAGACACTTCCCGAATAAAGACTTGCAAAGAGCCGAATGAGCCTATACTAATTATTCTCTTCATTAAGAACAGATCCGGTTTGAGGTAACGCATTTTAAAATGAATGGTAGAATGTCCCACGGTAAGATGTAAACAAAGGAAGATAAAACCGATACCCCTGGTTAAAGCGGTAGCTACTGCTGCTCCCGAAACTCCCATCCGAGGGAAAGGACCATATCCCATAATAAGTAAAGGGTCAAGTATGATATTTAATATATTAGCTATTATTAAAGCCTTAAGGGGGGTTTGAGCATCTCCCGATCCCCGCAGCGCCTGATTAACTCCTACAAAGCAAAATATGACGATGGACCAGCCAAAAGTTATCTTAAGGTATTCTGCCGCATAAATTAATACCTCGCCTTCTGCCCCAAAGAGGACCAGAATTGGTTCTACCAAGAATACGGCAATAATATACAGCAGGAGAGAACCCATAAACCCTAAAAGAAGAGTCTGTCCTAAAACTCGGTCTGCTTCTTCATAATTTTTATCGCCGGTAAAATGAGCAATAAGGGCAGTAGTACCCATGGCTAAACCTTGCACTAGCATCATCATAATAGCTACCACTGTGCCGGCAATTGCCAAAGCAGCTACTTCAATATGCCCTAATCTTCCTACAAAATATAGATCTACCATCGAAAAAAGGTCTTGTAATAATCCTCCAATCAACATCGGAGCAGCTAAAGTCCAGATAGATTGGGAAATGTTCCCCGTGGTTAATCTATTTTCAATTTTTCGTTCTCTTTTTACTTTTTTCATATGTTTTTTTATACCTCGAAACCTAAAAAAGTTTTAACCAAGTAACCGATGACAAAAGAAAGGGTAGCTACTCCAATGCTGATCATCGCCATTTCCATAAATCTTCGGGGGAAATTATAATCATTGGCTACCGAAATATAGAAATTAAATACAAAAATAATAACTAGTGCTATTACAACAGTGACAACTAAACTAATAAGATAATTAGCTATAAAAAAATAAGGAATAATCAAGGCAATAACCGTAAAAATATAGGCAATCCCCGTGTATAGAGCTGACTTGCCTGCTCTTAATTGTACTTCTGGATCAGTCTCTGCTTTCGTAGATAAATATTCGCTGGCAGCCATAGAAAAAGAGGCAGAAATACCAGTAATCAGTCCCAGTAAGGCAATAGTTTTGGAATTTTGTATAGACAAAGTAAACCCGGCTAGGGCTCCAGTTAATTCTACTAGCGCGTCATTTAATCCTAAAACCACCGAACTCATATAAGAAAGCCTTTCTTCATTTATTAAACCGATAAGTTCAGCCTCATGTTTTTCTTCTGCTTCTATAATTTCTTTCATTTCCGGAATAAGTGGAAGTAGTGAAGAATAATTTTTTTGCGCCGATTGTTCCCCTTTTTCTTGTAATTTTATCCCAAAAGTTAAGCCAAAGACTCGCGAAAGAAAAAGATAAAATAGTACTCTCCCTTTATTTACTTTTAAAGCTTCCCCGGTATACTTTTTAAAGATCTGAGTATGATATTTCTCATCTTCGGCAATTTGTTTTAAAACTTCAGCATTTTGAGGATTTTTTACTAATTTAGACAATCTTTCATACACTTCTGCGCCCACTAATTCATCCTGTTGGGCTTTTTTAAGTTCCCTAATTTCCCTTTCACTAAAGGGATTACTCCATTGATTCTTCACTAATACTGCTCCTTTTTTTAAAAAATAAAATCAAGTCTCCCTCTTCTCTCTCCCCCTATCCCTCCTCTATCCCTCATTCTGGCAAAATTCCATAGGTGGAGTGTATAAAGGAATAAGGAAGCGTTCCCGTTCCTCTTTGAAACACTGTAGCTGAGGGGCATAGGAGGCTTCAATCTCTTGGGGAGTAAGACCTTCCTCCAGATATCGGCCGATTTGATCAGTGCCCATAATCTTATCAAACATTACTATATTATTAGGTGTACTTTTAGGAACCCGAAAATTTCCCAGCCTAAAGGCGTGGGCGAGGGCATAGATACCACTCTTTGCCGGATTAAAGCTAGAGGGGTCATAAATTTCCAGACGCACACCTCCTGCTCCTTCTTTTTCTTTTTCTTCGGGGATATAACGTACGCCGGGTAGCCCGGAGCTATTGAGTAGTTCAGCATAGCGAGCGGCGTTGAGCCCTTTTCCGCCTACCCAGCGGAATTGTTCCCTCTGAAATACGCCGGTCCCCTCTCCCAAGCCAGTAGCCATATAGCCATAGACAGAAGTAATATCAGGAATATTTGGTGAAGGCTGGACAAAGGGGAGCCCGGTATCAGTAAACGACATCGCCCGATGATAACCTTCCATAGGGATAACCGTTAGGTCAGCCCCTATCTGGCGATTATAGAAAAGAGCTAATTCCCCTGCTGTCATACCATGAGCCAAGGGAAGATTATCTACCCCCATAAAAGATTTAAAGGTATCTTCTACTACCGGCCCTTCCACTATCATTCCCCCTAAAGGGTTAGGACGATCCAGAACAATAATCGGCTTATTATATTTTTCCGCAGCTACCAGACAATACTGTAGAGTAGACATATAGGTATAAGTACGTGCTCCAATGTCCTGCAGGTCAAAAAGAAGTACTTCAATGTCTAATAACATCTCCCGGGTAGGCATTCGGGTGCTGCCGTAAAGACTGTAAACTGGAATGTCGTAATCGGGGTGAATATAAGAGTTCACCGAAGTTCCCGCTCTGACAGTTCCATCTAAACCATGTTCCGGAGTATAAAGGGCAATTAACTTAGCCCGTCGGCTAGCCAGCAAGTTGTCAATAAAACTAACTCCCCGACTATCTACCCCTGTTTGATTAGTAACTAATCCTACTTTTTTGCCTTCGATAAGGTGATAAAAGCTTTCCAGCAAAACTTCATTTCCCAGTTTTACGGTGACTTCGTTACCCCTTACCCTCAGAGGGAATAACGATAGAAATAGCAAAAAAATTAGCAAATAAATACCCATCTCTGGAATATTTTTCACCTTTTTCATAAAAAAATACATCCCCCCTAAAAACAGCCAAAACACAGATAAAGGTCTATTTTTAATTTTTTATTTTTCTTCAAAGAGAATAGTGCTAAAATATCTCTCCGCGCGGTCAGGCAGAACAGTAACCACTCTATTTTTCCCATTATCCATATGTAAGGCGGCAAAGACATTGGCTCCGGAGGAAGTCCCTACCAGCAATCCTTCTTCTTGGGCTAATCGCCTGGTAGTTTCAATAGCCTCTTCATCAGCAACAGTGAAAACCATGTCTACCAAATTTATATCCAGGACATCAGGGACAAAGCCGTCACCGATCCCTTGAATTTGGTGAAGGCCTGGTTCCCGGTGTAACAAAGCTGAGGAATTCTTCGGCTCTACGGCTACAATCTTCACTTTGGGATTCTTTTCTTTTAGAAATTTTCCTATCCCTTGAAGGGTCCCTCCGCTTCCTACGCCAGCCACAAAAACGTCTATCTTCCCTTTCGTCTCCTGCCAAATTTCTGGNNNAGGCTCCCCTCAGCAGAAGTAAAGATAATCTCTCCCCCGAAGGCCCGAATTAACTTCCTCCGTTCTTCGCTCATATTCTCGGGCATCACACAAATTACTTTATAACCTTTCTGTACCCCTACTAGAGCTAAACCAATACCAGTGTTTCCGGAAGTTGCTTCGATAATAGTCATCCCTGGTTTAAGTTTTCCTTCTTTTTCCGCCATTTCAATAATATATTTAGCTACTCTATCTTTAATGCTCCCTCCAGGGTTTAGATGTTCGGCTTTCACCAACACCTTTCCCGAAGACATCTTCCGCAGTGGAATTAAAGGGGCATTCCCGATAGCGTCTAAAACAGTATTTAATAACATAAATAAACCTCCCTTCTCCGGGTTTCCATCATTTTATATTATGTATGATTGAATATTATTATAATATCAAAAAACCTTTAATAAAATTACTTTGAATAGTTTTTCCTGTTTTTATTAGAGAGAGAACTAACCCAAAACCAGGCGATCCTCTATATATTCTTGTTGGCGTAATTTAGAAAATTGTTTTAATAGATAATCAATATCAACCTTTTCTCTTTCTTCTCCCTCGATGTCGAGGATATTGCACCCTCTATCCATCATTATCGTCCGATTACCTACTTCTAATGCTTGCTTCATATTATGCGTAACCATCAAAGTAATGAGGTCCCCTTTTCTCTCTTCTACCAGTTCTTGAGTAATTTTCAGAATCTTTTTGCTACTCTCTGGATCCAGAGCAGCAGTATGTTCGTCCAAGAGTAAGACTTTTGGTTTAAACATAGTGGCCATCAAAATGGTCATAGCTTGTCTTTGGCCTCCCGAAAGCAAACCTACCTTTTTAGTAAGGTCATTCTCTAATCCTATCCCCAATTCGCTTAATTCTTCGCGTAAATATTCTCTTATTTTTTTGTTCAGGGCTATTCTTAAACCTTTCCTTTCCCTCTTTAAAGATAATACTAAATTTTCCTCTATACTCATATAAGGAGCAGTCCCTAAAAGCGGATTTTGAAAAACTCTGCCAATCCAGCGAGCCCTTCGATATTCTGGTTGAGAAGTGATTACTTCCCCATCTAACCTTATCTCTCCTTGGTCAGCTTGTAAAGTCCCGGCAATTAAATCTAAAAGGGTTGATTTACCAGCACCATTACTGCCAATTATAGTAATAAAGTCACCTTTTTTTACTCGCAAGTTAAAATTATTGATAGCCAATATCTCGTGCGGAGTATTTTTGGCAAAATATTTGGTTAAACCCTTGATTACCAGCATAGATTTATACCTCTTCCCCGGGGTGATTTTTATTTTGCAGGTCTTTTCTCCCCAAACTGAAACTGGTAAGAAAATCAATTCGGCTTTTAATAAGAGGGATAGAGAGGGCTATTATTACTAACAGGACAGAAATTAATTTTAAATCGCCGGGTTCAAAGCCTAATTTATAGCCATAGCGCAAAGCAATTATCAGAATTAAACGATAAATTAACGAACCTACTACCACGGCGATAGTTCTCCAAAAAATAGTAGGAATTCTAATAATACTGATACCGATTATTACCGAAGCTAACCCGGCAACTATGGTACCCAGCCCCATATTCACATCAGCAAAACCGGAATATTGAGCAAAAAATGCACCGGATAAAGCCACTAAAGCATTAGATAAACAAAGCCCTATTAGCTTGGTCATATCCGTATTGGTACCCAAACTTCTAATCATCTGCTCATTATCTCCTGTAGCAATGATAGCCAATCCTATCTCGGTAGAAAAGAATAAATCTAAGACCAACTTTAGTATTATTATCAGAAACAGAAAAAAGAAGGGGATCAAATAATTCAGAGAAATATTAGGGAAATAATTTTGTATTTGCTCTAATAAAGTAACTTTGCCTAACAAAGGAATATTTGGCTTGTCCATAATCCTTAAATTAACCGAATAGAGCAGGGTCATGGTTAAAATCCCGGACAAAAGATTGGTAAGTTTTAATTTAGTATGTAATAAGGCAGTAATCATACCCGCCAGAAAGCCGGCTATCAGGGCTAAGAAAGTTCCCCATAAAGGATTTCCCCCCGTAAATATTACTTTAGCAGCTACTGCCGCTCCCAAAGGGAAACTTCCATCTACCGTCAAATCAGGAAAATCTAAAATCTTATAGGTAATAAATACTCCCAACACCATAATTCCAAAGATTAACCCTTGTTCTAAACCGTGCAATAAAAGGGTTATGGGCATGTGATTTAATTCCTTCCTTCTTTAGATAGTAAAAGAAAAATAGTAAAAGAGTTAACACCCCTACCCTACTATCTTCTTTTAAAAGAGGGAAAAAGTTAGGGTAGGGATGATAGTTTACTAAACAAATTAATCTTTAATTATTTTATCTGCTTCCTGCAATATTTCTTCACTCACTTCTATCCCCAACAATTCTGCTGCCTTTAAATTCACCACTAATT
Source organism: Candidatus Immundihabitans aquiphilus (assembly GCA_002383355.1). GTDB lineage: Bacteria > Atribacterota > Phoenicimicrobiia > Phoenicimicrobiales > Phoenicimicrobiaceae > Immundihabitans > Immundihabitans aquiphilus. The sequence continues at coordinate 67,533 of DFYM01000073.1, forward strand.
GGAGTTCTTGGGGATCGGTTATCTTCTGTATAGGAACATCTGCTGGTTTAGCCCCTTTAATCACTTCTAAAGCTACCTCACCAGTCTTCTTCCCTAAATTAAAATAATCAATACCATAAGAAGCTAAAGCACCCTTCTCTACGGTACTGGGATCAGCCACAAACAAGGCAATCTTTTCTTGATTACATAACTTAATTACCGAATCTATGGCCGATACCACGGTATTATCGGTAACTACATATATGGCCCCTACTCTCCCCGCCAAAGACTGGGCGGCCATTAAGACATCACTCGAATTACTCACCGTCACCTCTATCAAATCAAGACCAATTTCCTTACAGGTCCTTCTGGCCTCCTCCACCTGAACCACGGAATTTGCCTCGCCAGCATTATAAATAGTTCCCACTGACTTAATCTCTGGCAAGAACCGAAGAATTAATTTTACCTGCGAATCCGTAGGGGCAGCATCACTCACTCCGGTAATGTTGTTCCCCGAACTTTCCCAGCTTTGAGCCAGGTTAGCAGCTACTGGGTCAGTGACGGCAGTAATTATTATGGGAATATCTTGAACTACCTGGGCGGTAGCTTGAGCAACTGGAGTAGCAATGGCTAGAATCATATCTACCCGATCATCTTTAAATTTCTGAGCAATGGAAATGGCGTTATTAAAATCTCCCTGGGCATTCTGAATATCATAGATCACTTCCTCCCCAGCATCATATCCTGCTTCCTTCAAGGCTTCAATAAATCCTTCACGGGCAGCATCTAAAGCCGGATGTTCTACCAGTTGATTAATTCCTATCCTCAAGGGAGCAGCAAAAACCAATGAACTTCCCATTAATCCTACTAAAATAAGAGCTATCGACATTCTCCATAAATTTTTCATCTTACTTTTCATAATCACCACAAATCATCTCCTTTTTTTTAATTCTTTAAATCTCTAAATGACACTATCTTGATCTTTAACCTTCACCCTAAAAATAACCCATCTTTTTTACTATTATAATTATAAATCAAATCATCGACCACCCCCTTTTTTTAAGAAGAAGCATCCTTTGTTTAAAGCAATATTACTTTTCTGCACTTCTGGAGGCAAAATAAATAAAAAGCCCTGCCCGATTTAGATTAGATAGTCTAGCCCAGGGCTTTTTTAATTTAACAGAATAAAAAAAGCCATAGGCATCCCCCTTTCAGGAAGTAACTGCCCATGGTTAGTTAAAAGATTAGTGATTAAATCACTATTATTACACTATCATCAGGCATTTACTTCCTGAAGATAAAGTAATAATAACCATACCCCTTCAACAAATTCCAATTTTTCTTCAAATTACAACTATTCATATCCTTTTACCCTGCTTAACTTCTAGTTTACAAAATTTTAACACATATCTTTTTTTATTGCAACCACCAGCCTTTTCTTCCTAATCTAAACATGAGCCTGAAAACAAGAGTCGTACTGCTACTATTTTATCAAACAATCTACTTCTTTCAAGCTGCACTTTCTCAGCCTTCTCCTTATCGGTGTATCTTTTTGCTATTTTATCTAAGATTTTCAGGGTAATACATCTTTTAGATATTTACTAACATCAGCAATACTTTTTAGCTTCTCATGCTGAAGATGAGAAAGAGGACAGAAAAGAAGAAAACCAGGAGTGCCTCCTCAAGCAGAATGAAGAGAATATTTGAACCTAAAAAAGGTGTTCCCTACAAAATATGGTTTGATAATCCTGCTGCTGCTCTGATTATAGGTAAGAACAGAAAGAGAACTCTGGTAGAACAGCTGGAAAGATTTGCCCTTCATTACCGATTGGAAATAAATTTCTGTCCTGAATATCTTATCATTCCAGTTTATGGACAAAAATACCACTGCGTAGTTTTGGTTCAAACCAGGTAGATTTAGGAGGCATTAATCTTCCCGCCTCGGCTACCGCCATTAATTCTTCTATGGAAGTGGGAAAAAGCGAAAAAGCAACTTTCATCCCTCCGCGGTCTACCTTTTCTTCTAATTCTTTTAATCCCCTAATTCCTCCTACAAATTCAATTCTCTGGTCAGTCCGGGGATCTTTAATCCCTAGTATAGGGCCGAAAAGATTATTTTGTAATATTGCTACATCGAGACGATCTATTATCTCCTCTTCTTTAAAGGTCCCTCTTTTAGCCGTCAGTTTATACCAACGCTGGTTTAAATACATCCCAAAGACATGCCTCTCTTCCGGTCTATAAGGCTCCCTTCCCACGCATTTTTCGAGATTAAATTTCTCAGAAACTTTCTGCAAAAATCTTTCCTCCGAATTTCCTGCTAAATCTGCTACTACCCGATTATAGGGCATAATATATAGCTCATCATGAGGAAAGATAACTGACAGAAAATAATTAAATTCCTCTTTTCCAGTATAATTTTTAACTTGCTCTCTCCTTTTTAAGCCTACCTTAACCGCTGCTGCTGCCCGATGATGTCCGTCAGCAATATAAAGACAGTCAACCTCTGCAAAAGCACTTATCAATCTGCTAATTACCTGGGGGGCATCAATTATCCAACAAGTATGGCTAATTTTATCTTCTGAGGTAAAATCATAGATTGGTTTTTTTTCTTCAGCCCACCCCTTGAGTAGTTGTTTTATTTCGTCTCTTGCTTTATAGGTAAGAAAAACTGGGCTCGTATGAGCATTAGTAAAATCAATATGTTTTATCCGGTCTTCCTCTTTGTCCGGCCGGGTACTCTCATGTCTCTTTATTACTCCCTGAAGATAATCCTCAATAGAAGCACAAACTACCAAGCCCGTCTGTTCTCTCCCTTCCATTACTTGGCGATAGATATACATACTCTCTTTTTTTTCCTGTAAATAAACCTTTTTTGCTATCAGCTGGTTAAGATTTTCTCTGGCTTTCTCGTAAACTTTCTGGTTATAATGATCTACCGAAGGGTCTAAGTCTATCTCGGCTTTATCCACCTGGAGGAAAGAAAGGGGATTATCTTTAGCCAACTTTCGAGCCTCTTCGGTATCTACAACATCATAAGGCAGTGAGGCTATTTTAGCTACTAACTCACTTTGAGGTCTTAGGGCTTTAAAAGGTTTAATTACTGACATTCTTTCTCTCTTTTATTTTACTTATATTTATTTTAATTTAAGTATTTTCCTTAATAATAGAAACGATTTCTTGTCCGATCCTTTTTTGTGCCTCTTTAGTAGAAGCTCCCAGATGAGGGGTTACCGAAACCTTTTCATGTCTTACTAAATTAAAATTAGGCGTTGGTTCTTCTTTAAAAACATCTAAGCCAGCGCCAGCAAGTTTTCCAGAATTTAAGGCCTCTAATAGAGCCTCCTCGTCTACCATACTACCCCGAGCACAGTTAATCAGATAGGACCCTTTTTTCATTTTAGCCAGTTCTTCTCTGCCAATAAAAGGAGATGGTTCTCTATCGCCAGACGCATGTAGAGAGACAAAATCAGCTTCCCTCAAAAGTTGATCCCGGGAGACAAAAGTATATTCCGGGAACTCCCTATTCGGACCCAAGAGGTCATGGTAGATGATTTTCATACCTAAAACATAGGCTTTTTTGGCTAGTTCCTGCCCAATTCTTCCAAAACCGATAATTCCCAAAATCTTGCCACAAAGTTCGATCCCCTCATATTTTCTTTTTTCCCACTTTCCCTCTCTCATAGTAACTTTGGCAATTCCAATAAAGCGAGCCAGGGAGAACATATGCCCTAAAGCTAATTCTGCTACCGCCAGACTGCTGGCCTTAGGAGTGTTCCTGACCTTTATCCCTTTGGATTCAGCATAAGCTACCTCTATATTATCCAGGCCTACCCCTCCCCGAATAATTAGCTTTAAATTTCCAGTCTGCAGGGCAGAATCAATAATCTCTTTTCCTATTTTTTTAGTGGCGGAGCGCACCACGATTATGTTAAACTTCTTCACTTGCTCTTTTAATTCTTCCGGTTCAAAGAATTGCTCAGTTACCTCGTAACCTAGATCTCTCAAGGTCCGAACAGCTTCTTCGTCCATCCCATCAGTTACTAATATCTTTATCATCTTCATTACTCCTTACCATCCTAAAATTTCATCAATATTAGAAAGAAGCTCTCGAATATCTCCGAGGGTGAGTTCACCCATATGGGCTATTCTAAAGGTCTCATCTTTTAACTTACCATAACCATTAGAAATCATCATACCTCTCTCGCCTAAAGCCTTGTTTAGATCCCCTAGCTTAATTCCTCTACTATTCTTTACGCAGGTCACCGTATCAGAAGCAAATTCTTCCTGAGCAAAGAGGGCAAATCTATCTTTGGCCCAGGTTCTGACATAGTCAGCCATCTGAGTATGGCGGCTAAAACGATTGTCTAAACCTTCTTTTAAGATCTTATCTAATTGATAATCCAGGGCAAACATATGCGATAACGAAGGGGTAAAGGGATATTGATAATCTTTCTCTTGGATATATTCATAGAGCTGTAAAAGATCGAGATAAGTTCCTCTAAATTTAACTTTTTTAGCCGCCTCCAAGGCCTTTTTAGAGATAGAGCAGAGAGAAAGTCCGGGCGGTAAGGCTAAACACTTCTGGCTGGAGGTTATACAGATATCAATTCCCCATTTATCCACTTCTATTTTAACTCCTCCCAAAGAGCTTACCGCATCTACACAGAATATAACCTCGGGATATTTTTTCTTTACCTCGGCAATCTCTTTAAGGGAATTCATTATCCCGGTAGAGGTCTCATTGTGAGTTACAGTAATAAGGTCATACTTACCGCTGGCTAACACTTGGTCTACCTGTTCAGGGAGATTAGGAGTTCCCCATTCAACTTCATATTTATCAGCCGGGACATTATTATCTTCAGCCATAGCGAACCAGCGATTACCAAAATTACCACAAGAGAAAACGGCTGCTCTTTTTTGAGTGCAGGAACGAATCGCCCCTTCCATTAGTCCGCTACCGGAAGAAGTAGAGAGTAAAATTTCCTCTTGAGTATACATCAGCTCTCTTAATTGATCACTAATTCTTCTCTGGAGAGTGGAAGCTTCTTTGGTGCGGTGGCCAATCATAGGGGTAGCCATTTTTTGCAACACCTCTTCGGTAACATGAGTAGGTCCAGGAATAAATAATTTTTTGTACATTTTACAATTCTCCTTTAAATTATATAAATTATTACTATTAGGATAAATTAAAATAAATGGACCGCAGTGGATAAGCCACACTCCATTACTTTAAACACTTCAATATTTGCTCAATTCCTTTCAAGTTAATAAAAAACCCCAATAATAACTGACTTGCTAAAAGCTTTACAGCTATTACTGGGGACGAAATAACTTCCGTGGTGCCACCCCACTTCAGTAGAGAATTTCCCCTTTTTCTTCAGGAAAATTCTCTACCCTCAACTACAATCTACTAGAGGTTAACGTTGCCTCTCACGTCTTAAGCTACCTAAGATATTTCTCTTTTGTCTTGCTTAAGCTACCTACTGGAGGGATTTCGACAGTTATACTATCTCCTTTTGCTGCTTCTCCTCTTTTAAAAGAGTATAAACTCTTTGCCTACTCTTCCAGTATATAACCACCTTGGAAAATTTCACTAAACTTTTTTAATTTTTTCTATCATGGTTATAGGATTAAACTTTTTATATGCTTTCCATCTATTTAATTATTCGTGTGTACATAATTTAGCACAAGTAATTTTTCTTGTCAACTAGTTTTTAATAATTTTTTGGTTAATTTTTAGCGAGAGTATTTTTGGGCCAACAGAGTTAATTTCTTTTCTATTTCTGCCGTAAGATCTCCTTTTTTAAATCGCCAGAGCCAATTATTGCCCCCTACCGTCCCAGGGAGATTCATTCTAGCTTCACTACCCAAGCACAAAATATCTTGGAGGGGGATTATTACCCATTTTGCCCTGGAGCTATAGACTGCTTCGATGAGGGTCCAACAAACCTGCTCTTCACTGATATTGCTTTTTATCCCATAATACCTTTCTAATTTTCGCAGTACTTTAGTATCTTTAGATTGTTTTAGCCCCCGGTACCAGCCCAGTAGGGTGTCATTGTCGTGTGTTCCCGTATAAAAAACGCAGTCTTCTTCATCATCTGCAAGCGGTGACCTCCGACAAACCTGAGGGTCAAAAGAAAATTGAAAAACCTTCATTCCTGGAAATCCTAAACTTTTCTTTAACTTCTGGACTTCAGGAGTTATAAGTCCTAAGTCTTCAACTATAAGGGGTAGTTCTCCCCAATACTGTTTTAAAGTGGAAAACAGCTCATATCCCGGTACCTTTATCCACTTTCCTTTTATGGCAGTTTTTTCTGCAGCATCAACCTCCCAGTACGCCTCAAATCCCCGGAAGTGATCTAGCTTAATAATATCTACTTGTTTGAGTAGTTTTTCGAAACGCCTTCTCCACCAGAGAAAATTATCTTCTTGCATACGTTTCCAATTATAAGGAGGGTTACCCCAGAGCTGTCCTGTTTTACTAAAATAATCAGGGGGAACACCAACCACTTTTCGAGGATTACCTCTCTCATCTAAATCGAATAATTCAGGATGTGCCCATACATCGCTACTGTTATGAGCTACAAAAATGGGTAAATCCCCTATAATTTTTAGACCCCTATGGTTAGCATAATTTCTCACTTCTTGCCATTGCTGAGAAAAAAGGTATTGTAAAAATTCTTGATAGCGAACCTCCTCCGCTAATTTGTTCCGGTATCTCTTTAGTGCCTCTTCATCTCTAAAGGCAATATCTTTATCCCAATAATTCCACGGTTTATAGGAAAAGTGTTCTCGAAGAGCCATATAAAGGCAGAAATCTGCTAACCAATCTTTGTTTTCTTCTTTATACTGCTCATATCTTCCGTTTTCTCTGGATTCTGCAAATCGTCTAAAGGCTTTCAGAAATAAATCTTTTTTAAATTGGGTCACCTCGAAAAATTGGACTTTGGTCTCGGTAAATTTTGGAACATCATCTACTTCTTCCGCTTTTAATAAACCACTTTCTATTAATTTATCTGCACTAATCAGTAAGGGATTATCGGCAAAAGCAGAAAGGCTTTTATAAGGTGAACCCTCGTGATCGGGAGGATTAAGAGGCAATATCTGCCATAGTTTTTGCTGGGTTCTGGTTAAAAAATCCATAAAATTATAGGCCTCTGGACCTAAATCACCAATTCCATAGGGAGAAGGCAAAGAAGTAAGATGTAAAAGTATGCCTCTTGCTCTCTCTTTTAGCATTTTATTTCACCACACCTTTCTACTAAAAAGAAACTTTAGCCTCCTGAGCCTCCTGGTAGAGTAATCGATAATAATCATCAAGCATTCTATCCATAGAAAAAAAAGTTTTGGTTGACTCTATACTTTCTTTCATCATCTCTAGCCACCTCTGGCGACAATTGTAATAAGTAGGGATAACCTTCTCCAATAAGGTATCGTAAAGAGCACGAGCATCTTTTTCATCTTGTTCTTCTACTGTCTCAGGTATAACTTCATCACCAATCGCCCAACCGTTAAGTCCATCTTGACAGGCTTCGGCCCACCATCCATCTAAAGTCGAACAATTTAGCACGCCATTCATTGCTGCTTTCATCCCGGAGGTCCCACAGGCTTCGTTCGGTCTCCGGGGGGTATTTAGCCACACATCACAACCCCGGGTAAGCATTTTACCTATCTCCATATCGTAATTTTCCAGAAAAACGACACTATTCGGATATCTTCTGGCTATCTTCACTAAGGTAGAGATTATTTCTTTCCCTTCCTTATCCGAGGGGTGGGCTTTACCCGAAAAAACTACTTGAATTTTTCCTTCTTTCCAATATTTTTCCAACCGTCCTTCCTCTTTGAAAAGTAAATCGTTTCTCTTGTAAGCAGCCACTCTTCGGGAAAATCCCACTAATAAGGCCTCAAGACTTAACCTCACGCCACATCGCTTCTCTATAAAATCAATTAATTCTTTCTTCATCTCTCGATGGTTATCTCTTATTTCTTCTAAAGACAAAAGATCTTTGCTCATTCGGACATCAACCCAGGTCCTTCGGTGAATGCCATTAGTTATACCGATAATCTTTGCTCTATTTTCTATCTTTTCCCACATTCTGTTGGCCGTCTCGGTATGTAATTTAGATACCGCATTAGCTATTTTAGATAACCTTAAAGCTGCTACCGTCATATTAAAGGGGACACCACCAATCTGGCTAATTTGTTCTATAGACAAACCTAAATTTGCCCCCATATACATAAGTGCCTCTAAACTATGACTTTCATTTCCGGCTTTGATGGGAGTATGAGTGGTAAAGACTACTTCTTGACGGGTTAATTCCCAGGCCTCCTCGAAAGATTTACCACTCTCCATCTTTTCTCTTATCAGTTCTAATCCAGCCAAAGCCGCTTGCCCTTCGTTGAAATGATATATCTCTACCGGAAGATTAAGGGCTCTTAGAGCCCTAACCCCGCCAAGGCCCAACACCATCTCCTGAGCTATCCTTTCCTCGGTAAACCCCTGGTATAATCGGCCAGTAATCCCGCGATCCTTATTTTCCGCTAAATCAGTATCCAGGAGGTACAAGTCAACATTTCCAAAGCAATTCGCTTTCCAAACCTTAACATAGACTTCATCTTGTCTAATTTTTACTCTGACTTTTACCCCAGTGTCCACTAAAAAATCATAATCATAGTCTCGGAAACAGTCATAAATATTTCCTTGTTCATCTATTCGTTGTTCAGTATATCCCTGTTTCCACTTTATCCCTACCCCCATTACTGGCTTATTCTGTTCTTTAGCTGCTTTTAAAAGATCACCGGCTAAAATTCCTAAGCCTCCCGAATATATCTTAAAATTATTATCCAACCCGTATTCCATACAAAAATAAGCCACTCTGGGTAACTGATTTTCCATTTATTTATTTCACTCCTTATTAATTTATTAATCAATTTTGGCACCGTGAGGTAAATTTTTTTCTTACCTCATCTCCTTATCCTTATAATTTTGCTGCTTTTTTTAAGGCAGAACTATAAAACTATCTAAAGGATACTTATTTATTTTTTTTACGTTTTATCCCCTATAATCACAAAATTTTTAAGCAGAATTCCCCCTTAATCCAATCTGCTCGGCTACTTCCTGCATACCAGCTATAGTATCTGCAATCATCTCAGATAATTCCATCCCTAACCTCTCTGCACCCTTTTCGATGAGCGACCTATTCACGCCAGCGGCAAATCTCTTATCTTTCCATTTATTTTTAACCGATTTTACGGTTACATCCATAATGCTTTTAGAAGGACGAACCAGGGCGGTAGTTACCACTAAACCAGTAAGTTCATCAATAGCGTAAAGAACTTTTTCTAATTCTGTTTGTGGCTCCACCTCGGAGCAGATTCCCCACCCATGACTAACTACTGCCCGAATATATTCTTCCGGCCAACCTTTTTCTCTTAGTATTTCTTCACTCTTACGACAATGCTCCTCCGGAAACTTTTCATAATCAAGGTCATGGACTAAACCGATAACCCCCCATTTTTCTTCATCCTCCCCCCGCTTACGGGCAAAATAGCGCATCACTCCCTCCACCGCCAGGGCGTGTTTTATCAAACTCTCACTCTGATTATATTCGGTAAGCAACTGGTAAGCTTCTTCCCGAGTTGGAATTTTTGAATTCATCTTATTCTTATTTCCTCCTGTCTGTGCCATTTTTTATTTAGTTTTTAAAAATTTTACTTCAACGTTTTCTCTTTCTTCTCCTTCTGTTTTGAAGTAAGGTCTGCTCTTAAATTTAAATTTGCTCCTCATTTTTTATTCTAATGGTCTTCACCTTCTCATAGTAGTTTCTATAGTTTAATATCAGCAACTATCTTTTTATTCTACTATAATCTGCTTCTGTCTGTTTTTCTTTTTTAAATCCTTCTCCACAAAAATTGCTTCTCCGGTAAAGGGGTCTTCCTCCGTATAATACATCAGGGTTGAATAGGTAGAGGGAGTAGGGGTAAAGATCTGGACTTGCTCCGGCGTAAGCTTTAATTCTTTAGAGATGTATGCTTTCAGTTTTAACATATCCCTTTCCGTACATCCCGGGTGCGCGGCTATTAAATAATAGGTCAAGAATTGCTGCTTTCTTGCTTTTCTATTTATCTCTAAAAATTTATCCCTGAATCTTTTCAGGTATCCCTGGTCAGGTTTACCCATTTTTTCTAAAACTTTTTCTTCTGTATGTTCAGGGGCAATTTTCAACTGCCCGGAGAGGTGGTGTTTGACTAATTCGCACAAATACCTCTCCCCATATTCTCGATCGGATAATACCATATCGTAGCGTATCCCTGAGGCAACAAAGACCTTCTTTATCCCCTCTATTTGTCTTATCTCTTTTAAAACTTCTATCTGTTTTTTATGATTTATAGAGAGGTTAGGACAAACTTGCGGATATAAACATCGGCGGCGAGGACAACCGCCGATTTTTAATTTCTTCAAACACTCTATTCCGTACATATTGGCAGTAGGTCCACCCACATCTAAAATATAACCCTTAAAGTCTTTTAAGCCAGCTAACAACTTAGCCTCTTTCACAATGGATTCCTTGCTCCTCTTCTGAATAATTCTCCCTTGATGAACGGCAATAGAACAAAAATTACATTCCCCATAACAACCCCGATGGGTAGTGATAGAAAATTTTATAGTCCTCAGGGCTCTTACCTCCCCCTCCTTACTATAATAAGGGTGAACTTCCCTCTCATAAGGTAAATCATAAATCTGATCTAATTCTCGGGTAGTAAGGGGGTAGGCTGGAGGGTTTTGCACTAAATATCTGCTATCCTGCTTTTGGCATAATCCCTGAGCAGTTAGAGGGTCGTTATGGCCATAAAAAGTGTGAAACATAGAGATAAATTTTTTCTTGTCTTCTTTAACTTCCTTATAAGAAGGGAGCAATATAAATCCTCGTTTAGGGTAAGGAGAAATATAGCTTATCCCTCGAATATCTTTATAGTCTTCACCCCTCTTTAAATGGTGAGCCAATTGTAAAATAGCTTTTTCTCCCATGCCATAGACTAAAATATCAGCTTTGGCATCAAAAAGTATAGCCCTTCTTATCCTATCTTCCCAGTAATCATAATGGGCTATTCGGCGTAGACTCGCCTCTATTCCACCCAGAACAATCGGTTTGGTGTCCTTAAAATATTTCCTTATCAGATTAGCATAGACTATACTCGCCCGATCAGGTCGCTTAGTATTTTCTCCTCCGGGAGTAAGATCGTCCTTCCTCCTTTTTTTCTTTAGGGCAGTGTAATTAGCTACCATCGAATCTAGCGAACCGGCAGTAACTCCCCAAAAAAGGGTAGGTTCTCCCAGTCTGGTGATATCTTCCTTTTTTTTTATATCCGGCTGAGCAATAACACCTACTTTATATCCCGCCCTCTGCAGCACTCTTCCGATAACTGCTGCTCCCAGGCAAGGACTATCTATATAAGTATCCCCGGTTACTATAATTACTTCTAACTTATCCCAGGATAACGCTTCCATCTCCGCAGGGGTGGTAGGCAAAAACATTTAGCGGCTTACTCTTTCTTTTAAAGGATTACCATATTGATTGCAAAATACCTTTTCATACTCTAAATCTTCTTCCTGCTTAGGGCTTTTAATTTCGTCAGGATAGCCCACTCCCATCATAGCCAGGACTCGCTTGCCTGGGGGGATAGATAATATATTCTTTATATATTCCTCAGCCTCTATACTCTCTCTCTGTTTTCTTTCTCTTACTTGTATCCAGCAAGCCCCTAAACCCAGGGCTTCAGCGGCTAACCAGATAAAGGTAGCAGCAATCGAGGCATCTTCTATCCATACATCAGATTTAGCCGGGTCAGCAAGGACTACTATCCCTAAAGGAGCATTAGCCAGAAACGACGAACCGTGCGGTCTGGCTTGGGATAACTTTAATAGCAATTCCTTATCGTCTACCACGATAAACTCCCGGGGGTTCCTTCCTTTGGAAGAAGGAGCAAGTAAGGCCGCCTGCATCAGTCTTTCTATCTTTTCTCTTTCTATCTCCTGGGGTTTATATTTTCTGATGCTCCTTCTGTTTTTTATTAGAGAAAAAAACATCTAACTCGCCTCCTAAATACTATAATATCAATAATAAGAACCAAGGGAATCTATCGTTTCTCTTTACCAATTTTTTATTTTACTCGCTAATTATCTTTACACTGGCACTACAACCGAGGCGAGTTGCCCCGGCGCGAAGCAGAGATAAGGCCTCTTGGTAAGTACGAATCCCACCAGCAGCTTTTATACCCATCTTTGGCCCCACAACCTGGCGAATCAAAGCTACATCATAAGGGGTAGCCCCGGTAGTAGAAAAGCCGGTAGAGGTCTTTACAAAATCATAACCTACTTTTTTTACTAATTGAGAAGCTATTACTTTTTCTTGGTCAGTTAGTAGACCAGCCTCAATAATTGCCTTGGTAATCGTAGTCCTTTTGCACACCTCAATTACTGCTTTTAAATCTTTTTCTACGGTACTAAGATCTCCATCTTTTAAAGCCCCCAGATTAATAACCATATCAATTTCCTCTGCTCCCCTTTCGATAGTCCGCCGAGCCTCATAAGCCTTGGTCTGGCTATCGGTAGCCCCCAAAGGAAAAGCTACTACCGTACACACTTTTACCCTGGTCCCTCTTAATCTTTTTGCACAATATTCTACCCAGAAAGGATTAACACAAACTGCATAAAAACCGTACTGTAAGGCTTCTTCTATTAGTTTTTGCACCTCGGCCTCGGTAGCCTCAGGTTTTAATAAAGTATGGTCAATGTAAGGAGCAAGATTACGAGGTAAGATACTATCCTTTTCTATCAATTGCTTCCTCTCTTTCACAAGATTTTAAAAATAAACTATCTAATTTTTAAAAACCCTGCTTTAGGTCAAAATTCTCTACCTTTGGTTTAATTAGAATTTCCACTGGTAATTGCGAATTATTATTAATTATCATCTTAATTTTATGGCCAAAAACCACGAAATGTTTAGTACTCAATTTCACCTCGGTATCGTTCGACGATTGCTTTCGTTTTCGGCTATACTTACATCTATTCCCTCCACAATTACAGCTTTTCTTTTTACCAGTGTCCGTATAGGTTACAATATGTACTATCTTGCTATTTATACTTATCTGGTTTAAGGTAGCTATTACTGCTACCTGAGCAATCAGGCGATGGAAGATTTTATAATAGAGATCTTTCCCTATCTTTTTCCGAAAGTGGGAAAAGGTAGAATGAACTGGGGTCTTAAGAAAATTATCAAAACCGCACAGTACACAATAGCGGGAATTAAAGCGAAGGCTTTCGGCTAAGCTTCTATTAGATTTTGCCTCTCCCAACCAGATTAAAAGTTGAGCTCGGAATAAAGCCACCGGATTATAAGTTAATTCCTTATTAGTAACATACTTATCTTTAATGAGGGGTAAAATAAATGACCAATCTATCGAGGTAAAGATAATATTCAAAGGGTCACTTTTCTTTATTTTGATGGAGGCTTCATAAGTAGTAAAGGAAAGTTGTTGCTTCTTTTTGTTTCTCATAAAATAATGACACCAAGAATAATTTGAGCCTAAAAAAAGTTAAAAAGGAAAAAAGAAATTCTCCTGATTCTTATATTCTATGCCTTAAAATATAAATTCTTCTATCTTAGATATCTTTTTTTTCACTATCTTTCATCCTTTTTCTTAAAAAAGCTGGGACTTCCAAATCTTTATCATCAATTAGATTATCTCTTAGTCTAAACTTATTCTCCAGATCAGTCTCTATCTTTTCTTTGGTCTCTGTTCTATTTAATTGCTCTTTTTTTTCTTCTTTAATTTCTTCACACGAGGTGGCAATAACTGATACCCTTATCTCATCTTTTAATTCCTCATCTATAATTGCTCCAAAAAGGATATTAGTCTCGGTCCCTACTGCCTGAGAGACAATATTCACTATTTCGTTTACCTCGAACAAACTCATATCTAATCCACCCGTAACGTTTATTAATAAAGACTTTGCCCCTTTTATGGATACTTCTAATAAAGGACTGGAGATAGCCATATTGGCCGCGGTAATAGCTTTCTTCTTCCCTTTCCCTACTCCAATGCCTACCAAAGATAAACCGGCATTCTGGGTTATACTCCTCACATCAGCTAAATCTAAATTTATTAAACCAGGGATGGTTATTAAATCTGCAATAGCCTGGACTGATTGACGTAATACCTTATCAGCCATTTCGAAAGCCTCTTTCATCGACGTATCTTTAGAGGACAATTTTAATAAACGGTCATTAGAAATAGTAATTAAAACATCTACTGCTTTTTTAAGCTCTTCTATGGCCGCTTCCGCTTGCTGTTTTCTCTTTTTCCCTTCAAAAGTAAAAGGCTTGGTTACTACTCCTATAGTTAAAATACCTTGCTGTTTAGCGATTTTCGCTACCACCGGAGACGCCCCACTCCCCGTTCCTCCTCCCATTCCAGCAGTAACAAAGACGATATCCGCTTTTTCTAAGGCTTTGGCTATTTTATCTTTATCCTCTTCAGCGGCTTTTTTACCTAACTCCGGGTTACCCCCTGCCCCTAATCCATTGGTAAGGGTCTTACCGATTTGAATTTTATTTTCAGCTTCCGATATTATCAAGGCTTGTAAATCCGTATTGATAGCAATTAGATCAAGGTTATTCATCCCCTGCCTGATCATTTCTCGAATAGCATTATTCCCCCCACCTCCTACCCCAACCACCTTAATATTTACAAACTTCTGAACCTCTTTTTTGGGGACTTTTGCCGGCTTAAAGGATAATTCTTCCTCCTTATTCCCTACTTCTCCTTTATCCTCAACTTCTCCCTTGCCTTCAATTATTACTTCCTCATCTTTTTCTTTTCTCTCTATTCCGCCAGAAGTATCCCTTATTAATTCTTCTTTAAAATCCAGGACCTTGCTAAATCCTCGTGCTAATTTCTTCTTTTTCAAAAGATATCACCTCTTCGGCAAGTTTATAATAATCAATCGCCCCATGACAATTGGGGTTATAATATAAGGCAGGCACACCTTGACTACTCGCTTCTACTAAAGCAATATTTTTTCTAATCACTGTTTTAAATAGTTGGTCACCAAAATATCGTTTTATTTCTTCAATAACTTCTTGGGCTAAATTGCTTCTAAGGTCAGCAATGGTAATCAAAATATTTATTTTTAATGGGTGATTTAAATTCTTGCGGACAATCTCTGCTGTTTCCATAAATTCTTCTATCCCTCTAAGTGCAAAATAATGGGGTTGCATCGGGACAATAACTTCACTGCTAGCCTTTAAAGCATTTACCGTCAAAATCCCGAGGGAGGGGGGGCAATCGATGAGAACATAATCAAAGGGAATTTTGCATTCCCGGACAGCTGCACTCAAATAATCTTCTCTTCCTATCTGGTCAATAAGTTTATATTCTGCACTCGCAAAATCAATATTAGAAGGGGCTAAAAATAAATTATCCTCTTCCCCTAGCTTCACTTCTATTATTACTTCCTCTAATTTTAATTTATTTTTAGACCGATGTGGTTCCAAAACGTTTAAGATGGTTTTAGTTAAACTATCAGGTTCGATACTTAGCCCCAAAGTAGTATGAGCTTGGGGGTCTAAATCGATTAATAATACCTTCCTCCCCATCGCCGCTAAGCTTGCTCCCAAGTTTATAGTAGTAGTGGTTTTCGCTACCCCACCTTTTTGGTTGGCAATAGATATTATCCTCAAGCCACTTTACCCCCAAGAATAAAAGTCATCTCCCTTACCCTAATCCTCTCCTTTGAAGAGGTAAGATTAGGGTGGCTCCACTTACGAGTAATTATACCACAATTTTTAAAATATAAATAACCATTTGTAAAAATCCAAATATTCTATGTTTTCTTTTAGTCCTTGGTTGTTTTATTCTACATTATATTTGAAAATCCTTCTCCTTAATTCATTTTCTTAAATATTTTTACTTTAAAAATATTTCCCTTCGAGGCAATAAATTGCTCCCTAATCTCTCTCCTTTTCTATCTTTCTCAACTCTCCTTCTCCTAGACCAAAATAATGTCCTATCTCATGAATAACTACTCTTCTAACTATCTCTTTTATCTCTTCTCTGTTCCCACAGCGAACTTCGATAGGCCTTTTAAAGATAATAATCTTATCAGGCAGAACATTAGCATACCAGATGCCCCTCCGGGGATAGGGAATTCCTCTATAAAGACCTAAAAGGCCATAGGGCGAACTAATCTTCACCTCGGCGAGGAGCTTTCGGGAAGGATAATCTTCGACTACTACGGCAATATTTTCCATTTTTTCTCGGAACTTTTCCGGTAGAGTGCTTAGCGCTTCAGTTACCAATTCTTCAAATTCTTTTTCCGTTATTCTCATCTTTAAAATTTTCTTTACCTAAAGATAAATACGTTTTAAGGAAAATAGGTAATATATTTTTTACCTCACCTGCAGGCTACCATAATTACCAGAAGAGAAGAATAGAGATTCTCCGGCGGGGGATCATCCCCCTTTCCTCCATCTTTTATAACAAAAAATCATTCTCTAAACTCTAACACTTCTTCTATTTTTTTGGTAACTTTAGGTCTTGCCTCCTGATCAGGAATCCCCAGCGGGACTAAAGCCATTAATTGCCAGGGGTCTTCTATCTTAAGTATCTCTTTTAAGGCAGAGGCAGCAATTAGAGGACCGCCCATCCAGCAAGCTCCGTATCCTTTATCGGCAGCCGCTAATAACAGATTCTCTACAGCAGCTGCCACACTTTGAATTTCCAGTCGGGGATGCCAGAACTCTATCTCTCCCTTTGACCCTCCCTTCAACTTGCTCAGCTCATCAACCATCGAGTGATAAGGTTTTATCAGTACCACAAAAACTAAAGGTGCTTTTACAAAAAAAGTAGAATAAGCCTTCATCCCTCTTACTTTAATCCTCATTCCTTCATCTAATTCTGGCCAGCTACTCACCTCTTCTATTTCGTTCACCACTGCCTCCCCCATCTTTTTTAATATAGCTTCATTGCTTACAGCTATAAAATGCCACATCTGCCGGTTATGCGCACTGGGGGCAAGCGTAGCTGCTTCTATAATCTCATAAATATCTTCTTTGGGAATTTTATCTTCCTTAAACTTGCGTATGCTCCTTCTTTTTCTGATAGCCTCCATTAATTCCATAATCTTACCTCTTTTCTTCTTTATCGATTTTTAATTTTGGGAATGAAGTTTTTTCTTTTACTCCTAATTTTATCATATTATTTCCTTAAGGCCAAAGGCAAAAAAGGTACCTGGCACCTTTTTTGCCTTTTTTCTATTTTATTTCACCTTTTATTTTTTGCTTTTAAAACTCGAAACCTGATAGTGTAAAATTTTAGTAGGTATTTTTAGGAAATTAACTTGCCAATAGGTCAACAAAAAGAGGTAGACTTACCTTAAGAAACAAACTAAAGAAAAAGAAGAAATTTTCTTTTTCTAAATTAAGGAGGTAAATCTACCTAAGGAAAGAATTAAATTTAATTTCCTTTGCTTTTTGAGGTAAGAAAAAATACCCACCAGTAGTTGACACCAACATATAGCGCTTACTTATTGACAAATCATTAGAAATTTGTTAGCATAACACCAAGACCAAGCACACCAAAGAGGGAACAGACGGGGTATTGTGCTTACAATACTTACATTATAATACTTATAATATTAATATTACCGTCGGGCAAAAAGCAGTGGTGAAAGGCGATACGCCACAGGACTAAAACTCTTGTGGCGTAATTTGTTATAAGGAGCATTTAAGGATATGAAAGAGTTTTTAGAGAAAATATCTACCAAGACAGGAGCAGCAAGGCTCTCGCTCGGGGTAGTGGTTTGTCTTATCCTCCTCAAAGTGATAGTGTCTGTCCTCTCACGGAGTATTAGTATTTTTGCCCAGGCAATGGATAGCTTTCTTGACCTCTTTTCTATTGGAATTACTGCTATCGCTATACGCTTTTCCGTAGCCCCAGCAGACGAAGACCACCAATTCGGTCATGGCAAGATGGAAAGCCTTGCCGCCTTAATCCAAGCCTTCTTGGTGCTGGGTGCCGGGGCCTTTATTATTTATTCAGCAATCCAGCGAATTATTAACCAAACCGCTATAGAACCAGATACCGGTATCGCAGTGATGGCAGTCTCGATTATTGCCAGTTATTTTCTCTCCCGCCACTTACGAAGAGTTGCCCAAGCCACGGGTTCTACCGCTATCGAGGCCTCCGCCCGCAACATTAGTGCTGATGTTTATTCGGCGGCAAGCGTACTAATAGGGCTCTTAGCGGTACGTCTTACCGGTTGGGAAATTCTTGATCCCTTTATTGCTCTAATAATGGCCACCTTCGTGTTGAAGGAAGGCTACAAGGTTATTGTCAAGGCTTTCCAGGAATTGACTGACTATATGCTACCCCCAGAAGAACAGGAAATTTTGAATAAATATATTCAGGAACACAAGGACCAGTTGGTGGGTTTTCATGCATTACGGAGCCGCCGGGCTGGAAGTGAGCGGTTCCTTGACTTGCATCTGGTAATGCCACCGCACCTTAGTGTGGAAGAGGCACATAAAATTTGTGACCAGGTGGAACAGGATATCAAAGCTAAATTACCTAACACCAGTATAGTACTTCATATAGAGCCTTGTGAAGGGAAAGACAAAGATTGCGACCACTGTCTTATTACTACTTGCCAGAGGACTCACTCTTAACCTTAAACTCTCTGGGCTGTTTTGCTTCCTAAAATAAAATTATCCTCAGATTTAAATTTAATAGTTTTGTTATTTTGCCAGACCTGGCTCCATTGTTTTTGATCCCATTACTTTTTGAGGTCCTTCTTCAATAATTCTTTCTAATCTTTTCGCTCGACTCCTATTGCCGGGAAATTTAAATAAATATTCCCTCAGATTAGGAAGAATTTTCACCAATTTTTGCGGCCTACCATAAAAAGAGAGGTAAGTCCTTAAAGCTAACTGTTGAATTTCACTGGGCCTAAGGTATTTTGTTCGCATAACCGCGTGGGCACCATCAAAGTATTGCCAGGCCCTTTTTATCACCATCCCGGCCTTTAGTGCCTCCTGGTATAGTCGAGTACCGGGGAAAGGGGTAAGAATAGAAAATTGCACAATTTCAGGATTAAGTAGCTTGGAGAATTTAAGGGTATTTAAGATCATTTCTTTGGTTTCCTCTAATCCACCAAGAATAAAACTTCCCCAGGTAGAGACCCCATATTTTTTAAGAAGTTGAACTGCTTCTAAAGAATCATTAGCACTGATCCTTTTGTTATAACTATCTAAAATTTCCTTACTTACACTTTCAATCCCTAAAAATAACATTTTACATCCCGATTTGGCCATTAAACTTACCATTTTTTCATTTTTTAATAATTCATCTACTCGAGAAAAGGCCCACCACTTGATATTTAATTTTCTATTTATGATTTCTTTACACAGTTGTATAACCCGTTGCCCATTCAAGGTAAAATTATCATCTACAAAGGCAAACCTGTGATAATTATATTTTTCCATAAGGTGTTCTATTTCACTTAAAATATTGGGAACGCTACGGCTACGCCATTTGAGACCGGAAAACTGAGAAGAAGAGCAAAAATAGCAATTAAAAGGGCAGCCTCTGCTGGTTACTAAACTAGTAATGGGCTTCCCTTGAAAAATTAGTTCTCTATACTCTTGCATAGGGAGAAGGTCTCTGGCCGGAAGGGATAAGTTATCAAGGTCTTCTATGGGGGGCGCAGGGGGAGTTTTGATTAATTTTCCCTTCTTTTTAAAGGCAATACCCCTTACTGTAGCAGGATCTTCCCCTTTCTCGAGGGCATCGATCAAATTTAGGCTAGTATATTCACCTTCTCCTCTTATTACATAATCGATTACTTCTGTATCTAAGGCCTCTTTTTCAAAGAAAGAGACGTGGGGACCACCAGCCATAATGGGATAATGGTAATACTTTTTAATCTGGGAGGCAATTTTAAGGGCTATTGGATATCTACTGGTATCCGCCGAGATGCCTACCATATTCCACCCTTTATTCAATCTTTCCCACAAATCTTCCTCCACATTCAGGTCAATAATTTGCACCTTATGGTCAAATTCTCTTAGGGTGGCAGCAACATAAGCCAATCCTAAAGGAGGAAATTTTATATTGACCATATCGTATATTCCCTGAGCTGGTGGATTGATTAATAAAACCCTCATCTCTTTACCTCCTAAAATGTTTTAAAGATTATTTAAAAGTTATAGGTATTTAAACCTCTCCTCCTTAGCTGTATCTTGCTGTAACTCTCTAACCTAACATGGTTTTCCGATCCCGATAAGATTATCTTTAGTGGGCTTATTTTGCTTATTTATTGAATTAGGAACTGGGCGTGAACGGTAACTTTAATCTCTTTTTTCCGGGAGGAGGTGTTATACATCCCGTAACTTTGGACTTCGGTAGAATAGGGTTCGATAATCTGAAATACCCCTGCTTGAGCCCAGATCATCTTCCCCGGTTGATGTCCGCTTTCTTGCAAGATCATCGCTGCCCGCTCTCGGGCATTTCTAGTAGCTAAAGCCAGCAAATCTTTTTTTAAGGTATCAATCCCCGAATAAAAATATTCCAAGGAAGAAACCTGGAAAAAGATTCCCTGATCGAGTAGTTCATCAGGATTTAAAGCCAGATTTTCAATCTTTTCCACTTCTGCAGAGATAATAAAAAGTGATTGGCTTAGGACATATCCTACAATTTGTCCCTCTCGATCCCAGCGTTTCTGGGTGGTAATGGGATTAATATTAATATCCTCTTCTGAGACCCCCTTTTCTTTTAATATATTTACCAGGCGGTCTCGCTTTTCCTGAATACGACGGTAGCCATCGCGCATATTCACCAGGTCGGTATTCTCTTCAAAGGTAATGTTCCATTTTACTATATCCGATTCAAAACCTTCCGTGGCAGCACCAACTACTTGAACATAGTCACGGCTAGAACGGGTTTGATAAAAAAAGAATCCAAAGACTAAAGCCGCCACTACAATGGATAATCCCAGAAGCAGAAAAGGTATTCTAAGCTGGGACAACTCGGAATTAGAAAGCTTCTCTTTTTCCATTAGCTACTCTCTTTTCTATTTTATATAGCTTTATTTACTACATCTACTCTTCCCT
>DFYM01000073.1:88724-124701 GCA_002383355.1 Candidatus Immundihabitans aquiphilus
CTTCCTTGCCTGATACTGCACCTTCCACTATTTTATTCCAGGATCTTTTAAAAGGACCTCTTTCAAGATATGCAGCCCGTTTTTGCTGTTCTTCCTCTCCTCATCCCTGGCACCCGACAAGAAATAACTACATCAAGGGGAGGGAAATTAGAAAGAGTCAGAGTAAAATTTAGTGAGTAGTTAGCTAATTTAAAAGGATTACCTCTTTATAAATCCAGAAGATTAAGCTATAATAGCAACTAAAAGCAATGGATACTCAGAAACAAAGATAAAGAGGGGGAGAAAGCTAATTTTAAACTTAATTCTATTCATTTTAACTATCCTCTCCTGTTTCCTCGTAGGTGGTTTCTGGTATGCCCTATTCCTGATGACTATTTTATTGGCTCATGAATTAGGACATTTTTTGGTAAGTAGAAAGTATGGAGTGGAAGTTACCTTACCCTTTTTCATTCCCTTCCCCTTTTCTCCTTTTGGCACTTTAGGAGCCATCATCCAGATGAAAGGAACGATACCTAACCGTAAAGCCCTCTTGGACATTGGCCTAGCTGGCCCCCTTGCCGGTTTGGTTTTTACCCTTCCCGCTATAATAATCGGACTTCACTTATCTGAAGTGGTAGTGCTTTCCGAGATAGAAGAGCCAGTTATCCCCCTAGGAAGCTCTCTACTCTTCTCTCTAATAGAAAGAATAATCTTCGGCCCTCTCCCCGAGGGTCAAGATATAATTTTACATCCCATAGCATATGCCGGTTGGGTAGGATTGTTCGTAACCGCTTTGAATCTTCTTCCCGTTGGACAGTTAGACGGCGGGCATATAAGTTATGCTCTTTTTGGTAAAAATAGCAAAATTGTTTATTATATAACTTTAGGAATCTTAGGTCTAATCTGTATATTTATTACTCCAGCCTGGACTTTACTTCTTATTTTACTCCTTATATTTGGTTTCCATCACCCCCCTCCCTTAGATGAGGTGACTCCTTTAGATCAAAAAAGAAAGGTCGCCGGGATTTGCGCTTTAATCTTTTGTGCTATAGCTTTTACCCCTGTACCTTTTCAGATATAAAATTAAGCTCTTTTTAATAAAAAGGAAAAAGAAGTTTAAATCTCCACAGTGCCTCTTCAATCTTTTCTTTGCTTTCCTTTAAAACTTCAGAAGAAGACTTATTTAAGCCTATGGTTTCCGAATCCTCCAAAGAAATAACTGCATTATTGCGGATTAAGAGGGAAGAGGCAACCCCCTCGGTTAGAACCCTTATCTCATAGGGGGCTAAATCAGTACTGAGATATTGATCCAGATTTTGAGCAGCCTCACTTATTTTTAATAAATAGATATCCTCATTTCCCGAAAAAGATAAATTTAAGACCGGCGTTTCATCAATATAAATGATACCCGTACATAGAGGTCCTTCATATATATATTTAGTGCTTACTTTTAAGTAATCAGTAATTACGCGCCTATCAATATCCATCCCTTTTTCTATTAATTTATCCCGGATATAATTAACCCGGTCTCCTGTTGCCGGATGAGTTTGGAAGATTCCCCAATTTACCTCCGGTTTAAAACTTTCCTGGGTATATAATCTTTCTAAAAAAGTTAAAAGACCCCCTGGATTATATCCCGCCTTCATTAACAGCTCTAAAGCAGTTAAATCTGCTTCTTCCTCGTATTCCCGGCTATATTGATTAAGAAAAGTTATAGTAGTGAGCTTGCCTAATACCGCCACGTCTGGCTCTCGGGTCAAAAGAACAGCTAGAATAGTCATCAGACTGTATTTAGTATTATCTTCGGTCTGTTTTAAGGCATGATTGTGGATTATATGGGCCATTTCATGGGCTAAAACACCAGCTAATTCATCATCCGATTGAATATAATCTAAAAGGTCTGCGGTTACATAAATATATCCACCAGGGAGGGAGAAGGCATTGACTCCTTCTTTCTTCAGTATTTTAAAATGATAAGTCATCCCTTCTAAATCAGAAACCGCTGCTAATTTGTTACCAATCTTCTGAAGCAAGGAATTTTGGGCTAAATCTTTGACCACCTCGTATTGTTTCTCAATATCTTTGGCTAACTTCCTCCCTAACTCCTGTTCTTTTTCTAAATCTCTTTCTGCTGCTAAAGAAGTAAAACCTATAATTAAAGATAACAGGAAAGAAAATATCAAGATTAAAACAATATAGTTAATGGAAAAAACGGGTTTCTTTTTATTTACCTTACTATCTATTTTATTTATTATCTTTCCCTCCTCTGGCTTTCTTTTTCGACTCATTCCCTTATCTTTTAAAAAGAATAGTTCCTAGCTGCCAGTTTTTACATTTTTATAAAGGCTGTTTGGGAGTAAAATTTTCTAAATTAACCAGAGCAAAGTCTAAAGCTTCCTCAATTCCTTCGGCTTTTTTCCCGCCAGCTTGCGCCAAATGGTAAGTTCCGCCTCCTCTTCCCTCAATAAACTTTCCCGCTTCTCTCACTAGAGCATTTAGGTCATAATTCAAACCGTAAGAGCAGGCGAATATTATCTTTACTCCCTTCCCCTCTTTAACTCCAAACAACACCACTACTCTATCTTTTAGCTGGATAATCTTTTGCCCTAACTCTCTTACTTCTGCAAAGTCTTTCCCTTCAAATAATTTTTTTATAATCTCTATCTTCTCTCCCTTATCGTTTTCCTGCCAAGAGGACTCCTTGATTATCTCTCTGGCTTCGTAATCCAATAATTTTTCTTTAAGTTCTTTTAATTTCTTCTCCTCTTCTTTCTTCTCCTCCAGCATCCTCTCTATTACTTCTCCTAACTCGGTATCCTTAACTGTAAGTCGGCGAGCAATACCTTTTATCCTTTCGTGTTTCCCGAAATAATCCTCCCATGCTCGCTTTCCACAGATAAATTCTAAGCGGATGTTTTCTCCTCTTTTTTCCTTTTGGGTAATCTTAATCAATCCTATTTCTCCGCTAGCCCGACAGTGGGTACCTCCACAGGCGGAAAGGTCAAATCCTTCCACTTCGACTATCCTGATTTTTCCTTCTCTCTGTGGTATCTTTCTTAGGTTTAATTTTTTTAACTCCTCTGTTCCTTCTACCAGGTAACACTTTATAGGTCTATTTTCCCAGACTATTGCATTAGCGCACTCTTCTACGTCTCTAACCTCTCCTTCCGTAAACTGGTCTTTTGCCACATCTAAAGTACAAACCCCTTCCCCCAGATGAAAAGAGAGGGTCTCGAGCCCCCCTATCTTCATTAAAGCCCCGGAAAGGATATGTTGACCAGAGTGTTGCTGCATATGGTCAAATCTTCTCTCCCAGTCTATCTTCCCCACCACTTCCCTATTCGGCTCTTCTTTCAGCTCTCCTCCTAAAATATGAAGGATATTGTCATTCTCCTCGACGACTTCCACTACCGGAATATCTTGAATAATTCCTTTATCGTAGGGTTGACCACCAGAGGTAGGATAAAAAGCCGTCCGATCCAAAATAACTGCTGGCCGATTATTTATTTTAACTTTCTGTAAAATTCGAGCTTTGAATTCCTTAAGATATGAATCTTGATAATATAATCTTTCGGTCAAGGACTTTTCCCTTTTTTCCCCCAATTTATCTTTGTATCCATGTATCTATCTAGTAAATCGGATCTCGATAAATACAATAATAAGTAATATTTGGTAATATTTGATGAGTAAAAACTAAATTCCCAATATTTTCTTACAATTGGTAGAAGTTATTTTGGCGACCTCCTCTAAAGAGATCTTTTTTAATTCGGCAATCTTTTCTGCAATTAGAGGGAGGTATCTGGGCTCATTAGGCTTTCCCCGAAAAGGATGAGGAGCCAAATAAGGCGAGTCAGTCTCCAAAACTATATGGTCTAGTGGTATTTGTTCTACCACCGTCCTTATATTTTTGGCGTTATCAAAGGTGACTACTCCCCCTATCCCCAAATAATAACCTCGCTTGAGGCATTCCTCGGCTAGTTCCCCATCCCCAGAAAAACAGTGGATTATAACTTTTAATCCTCTTGCTTCCTCTGCTAGAATTTTTAAGGTATCTTGATGAGCCTCCCGGCTATGAATAATCAGGGGCAAATTTAGTTTTTTGGCCAGGCCTATCTGTTTCTTAAAAGCCTCCACCTGGCAGGAGATAGGGCTATGTTTCCGGTAGTAATCTAAGCCAGTTTCCCCAATGGCTACTATTCTATCTCCTCCTTCTCGGGCTAACTTTTGCAATTCCTCCCAATTTTTCTCCTCTAAAAACTTGGCTTCGTGAGGATGAAAGCCCACCGCCGCGTAGACACCCTCCCAACGAGAGGCAAATTTTAGGGCAGTTTTACTGGATTCCAAATCAATCCCTATAGTAACCATCTTGGTTACCCCCTTCTGAGCTGCCTCTTCCACTACTTCTTCGGTACTTCTTTTTATTAAATCAAGATGGGTATGGGTCTCCACCAAAAATATACTTATTCCAATCCCCCCTCTGCTCTTTTTTAATATTTTAACAGCATTTTGGTCGATTTTCAATTTGCATTTTGATCTTTAAAAACTGTAGGGCTACCTTAGAAGATATCAACTATGGATATGGACATAAAAGGCGGTACCACCAGCACCCAAGAAGCGATGGAGGAAGTGAGGCGGGATTTATCCTTTTGCAAAGGTAATACAAGGAGTAAGGCTCATTGATAGAATTCGCGAAGAGGAAGACGCTGCCTGAGGGGTTATACATAAACATGCATAAGATTTGACCTTAACTTGATAAAATCAATTTATAGATACTTCAAAAAGTCATTAGTTTTAAACCCTTTTTCTGCATGATAAGCCAGGTATAATTCGGTTATTTCTTCTAATTCTTCAACTCTCCCTTGAGGGATAGTATGTTTCGATATTGTAGCTAAAGGGGTAATCAATATTTTCTTTACTAATCTTATAAAATAATTAGATATCTGCCTATAATCTCTATTATCTTTAGATACACAATTTTGGCAGATAATCCCGCCATCTTTTATACTAAAATACCCTCCTATTTTTTGGTCTTCCACTCCCTTATTACACCGGCAACAAAGGTCAAACGATGGTTTATAACCCAGAATAGAAATGACTTTCCATTGGAAAGAGAGGGTTAATAATTTTGGGTCTTTAGTCTCTCTTAAATAGTGTAAGACTATTTTTAATAAATTAAAAAGAGTAATATTGGCCTCTCTCTCCTCGGTTAATTTATTGACTATCTCCGCACAATGGGTAGCAAAGGCAAATTTTATTACTTCTTTGCTGGTGGGGAAAAAAGATTCTACTATTTCCGTCTGACTAACGGTATCTATATTTCTACCTTGGTATAATAAAAAAATTGCATCGGTTAAAATTTCCAAACTGCTACCAAATCTGCTTTTAGTCTTGCGAACTCCTTTAGCCATCGCCTGAACTTTACCGTAATCTTTAGTATAGATAGTAGCGATTTTATCTGCCTCGCCATATTCTATATTTTTTATGACTATCCCTTCGGTTCTATATAACATAGTAGTATACTATCACCATATATCATAACATATAATATATAATTATCTTTGATACTTTTTGAATGTATTAATTTATAGCAAATCGGTTTGGTTGAATGCCTCGGGTAATAGCTCTTTTATATTTTTAATTTTAACCGCTCCTTTTAGGTTAGACATAATAACGGTAATATCCTCGCCAAATTCAGCAATTACTTGCCGACAGGCCCCACAAGGAGAGCAAGGTTGGTCCGTATCGCCTACAATAGCAAGAGCTTCCACCTCCCCCGAACCTTCTGATATTGCTTTAAAAATAGCTACTCTCTCTGCACATGTAGTCAAACTAAAAGAGGAATTTTCAATATTGCCACCGCTAAATATTTTACCGTCGGCACAGAGCACCGCTGCTCCCACCCGAAATTTAGAATAGGGAGCATAAGCCCTATCTCTCGCCTCTTCTGCTCTTTTAATCAAATTTTTATATTCTTCTTTTATTTTTACCATAATATTTTCACCTTTTTATTTAACCCTCTCCTATCCTCATATTTGCCAACCTCTTCCTAACTATTATTATTTATCAAATTAGGTTTCGAAAATTTACTCTTCTCCCCTTTTTCCAAAAATCTCCTCTAAAATATCTTCGGTAGTAATCATCCCCGAGATATTTTTCTCCTTATCTATAACTATAGCGATATGTATCTTCCGTTTTTGGAATTCTCTCAATAAATCAGCTATACTTGTAGTTTCCGAAATAAAATAAAGGGGGTGAATTAAATTCAATTGATTTAACTTTTGGTTTATCTTTTCTCTTAGATCGATAACCAGAAAGTCTTTGGCATAGATGAATCCTATAATATTAAAGGGGTCATCTTTATAAACCGGAATCCTCGAAAGCCCTTCTTTATTTATTAATTTTATCGCCTCTTCTAAGTAAGCAGATTCACTAATACTTACCATATTTTCCTTTGTCTTCATGACCTCTTTAACGCAAATTTCGCTTAAATTCAGTATTTTTTCAATCATACTTTTTTCTTTTCTTTCCAAAATCCCCTCTTTCTCTCCCACTTCAAAAAATAACTTAATTTCTTTTTTGCTAAAAGCCTCTTTTAAAGGGGTATGCTTTTCTTTAGTCAAAATTCTAATAGTAAAATTGGATATCCACCTAAAAAAGATTTCCAGAGGGGAAAGTATAAAATAGGCAATTTTTATATAGCTGGCACTACTTAAGGATATTTTTTCCGGATTATTTTGAGCAATAGTTTTAGGAATTATTTCGCAAAAAACTAAGATAACTAAGGTAGTAAACAGCGCAGACAGAGTGACTCCCCTTTCCCCCCAGACATATAAGGCAAGAGAAGAGGAAAGAGTAGCAGTACTAATCACGGCGATATTAGTACCAATTAAAACTACTCTTAAAAATTTATCTGGTTCACGGGTTAATTCGTAAATAATAGAGGCTTTTTTATTCCCTTTTTTTACTAGATATCTAAGGCGCAATTTATTTATGGAGATAACTGCAGTTTCTATTCCGGAAAAGAAAGCAGCTAAAAACAAACACACCAACAGTATTATAATCCTAATTTTAACTTCCCCTTCGCTCAAAATTTTACTACCTCCGGGACCTAGTTTTGGTCATCTTTATCTATCCTAGTAGATTCCCAATCTTTTTTGATTATCCTTACCCTTTTTATCCTATTTTTCACCACTTGTTCGATAATTATTTGTAAATTTTGATACTCTACCTTTTCGCCTTTCTTCGGCACCCTCCCCATTAGATCATAAATAAAGCCACCCAAAGTCTCAAAATCATTCTTGGGAATTTCTAGGTTAAATAATTCATTAATTTCATCAAGGTCAATTATCCCGTCCGCTATTATGGTGTGGTTATCAATTACTTCGTATAGTTTGGTTTCTTTTTCGTATTCGTCGACTATTTCCCCTACAATTTCTTCTATTACATCCTCCAGAGTAACTAGCCCTGCTGTTCCTCCATATTCATCAATAGCTATAGCAATTTGGATTCTATCTCTTTGAAAAATGTCTAATAATTCATCTATTTTTTTGTTTTCGGGGACAAAATATGCCGTCCTTAATATCTTTTTTAGATTTAGATCAAAATTATCTTTTCCTTGGTACCATTGTTCATAAACTGTCAGGAGATCCTTAGCATATAATATTCCAATAATGTTATCGATCGTCTCCTCATACACCGGTATTTTGGAATGTCTAACCTGGCTAATTAAAGACAATATCGTCTCTAACTTAGTATTTACCGGAATACAAACCATATCTACTCGAGGAACCATTACCTCTTTTACAGTAGTATCCCCAAATTCAAATACATTCCTAATCATCTCTATTTCTTCTTCCTCTATTATTCCTTCATCCTTTCCCACATCTATCAAGGTTATTAAATCTTCTTCGGTAACCTCTGCTTTTCTTTTAGCTGCTTTACCCGGCAAAGAAAAAAATGGTAGATTAATTATTAGTTTAAAAAATTTAACCAAGGGTGAAGTTAGGGAGGAAAAAATATTCAAGGGCTTAGCCACTCTCTTAGCAATTTTTTCAGCGTTAGTCACCGCTAAGGATTTAGGAACGATTTCTCCTAAGATTAAGATTAAGAAAGTCATCACTCCGGCAGCTATGCTAGTGCCTAAGTCACCAAAAAAACTAATAGCTAAATAGGTAGCTAGAGAGGAAGCCGCAATATTAACAAACATATTCCCGGTTAAAATAGTAATTAAAGTTTTCTGTGGGTCTTCAAGAAGTTTGACTACAAATTTTACCGCTTGCTTATCTCTTTCTTCTTGTTGCATTTTTTTTAATTGCAGCTTATGTAGAGAAAATAAAGCAGTCTCTGAACCAGAAAAAAAAGCTGATAAGATTATAAAACCTATCAGGGCAAGGATTTCCAGTATCCATATTAATAAATTAGAAGGGTCATCCAAAAAATAATCACCACAATTTTTAAAAAATCATTTAATTTATAAAAACATATCGACCATTCAAGCTAGCCAGGGAGAGCAATACAAACTCCTTTCTCCCCCTCTCTGTAACTTCTCTATTCTTTTTTCGGCTTTTTGCGTCCAATCTTTTTCCCAATCACTTAGTAAAAAACCTTTTCTTGCTTAAGGAAAAAGGTGCCTATTACTTTAGAATTTCTCGGTAATATTTTATCCAATTTAATTAATTCCCTCAATAGGGTTTAGCTATTGCCTGCTGCTTTTGGATATCCTTCTCTTCTGCAAGATTATAACCACCGCTAATAAACCAATACCCACACTATCAGTTAACCATCCCGGATCTATTAACGCAAGTGCACTAATAATTAAAATAACTCTTTCATATATTTTAGTATGATCAAAGAGATATCCTTCAGTCGCTGCTCCTAAAGATAATACACCAGCTAAAGAGGTTACAATTAATATTAAACCATGTCCGATTGAACCACCGTTTAAAAACATCAATCCTGAATCCAGACAAAATACATAAGGGAGCGCAAAGCCCGCGGCTGCTAATCTTACAGCAATAAAACCAGTATTCATAGAGTTACCTCCCGAAATTCCCGCTCCCGCATAAGCAGCTAAAGCAACTGGGGGGGTAAGATCAGCAATTACCCCAAAATAAAGGATAAAGAGATGGGCAGCTATAGGATGCACCCCTAATTCTATCAAGGCAGGGGCAGCCATAATAGATAAAATTACATATTTAGCGGTAGTAGGTAACCCCATTCCCAGGATAATAGAGGCTACCATAGTAAAGAAAAGAGTTAATATTAAATTTCCTCCACCCAAAATTACTAGTCCATTAGCAATTTTCAATCCTAAACCGGTAAGGGTAGTTGCCCCTACTACCATCCCGGCACAAGCACAAGCAGTCGCTACCCCTAAAGCCGTCTTTGCTCCATCTTCAAAGGCTTCACCTAATTTTCTTAAATTTAAACGGGTCTCTGCTTTTATCATGCTTATCGCTAAACACATTACGATGGCCCAGAAAGCAGAAAAAAGGGGGGTATATCCTCTTACTAAGAAATATACTAAACCTATTATAGGAATAAGTAAATGTCCTTTCTGCTTTAACACCTTGCTTAATTGGGGAAGCTGTTCCTTAGGTAACCCTTTTAATCCATATTTACAAGCCTCCAGGTGGACCATTGTCCCTACTGCTAGATAATATATTATTGCTGGTATAGCTGCAGCAGCGGCAATTCTAATATAAGGAATCCCTAAGAATTCGGCCATTATAAAAGCAGCCGCTCCCATTACTGGAGGCATTATCTGCCCGCCGGTAGAGGCGGCTGCTTCTACTGCCCCTGCAAAATCTTTTCTATAGCCTATGCTTTTCATTAAAGGAATAGTAAAAGTGCCCGTGCTTACTACATTAGCCACTGAACTTCCGCTAATAGAACCGAAAAAACCACTGGCAATAACTGCCACTTTTGCTGGACCACCAGTAGTATGACCCGCAAGGGCCATCGCCACATCAATAAAGAACTTACTCATTCCCGTCTTATTTAAGACTGCTCCAAAGAGAATAAAAAGGAAGACAAAAGAAGAAGAAACCCCCAAAGGAATGCCAAAAATCCCTTCTGTGCCGGCGTATAAATGTTCTATTATCCTTTCTAAGGAATAACCACGGTGGGCAAAGAATCCAGGCATCATCTGACCGAAATAGGAATAGATTAAAAATACAATCACTACTATGGGGAGGGCTGGACCGGTAATCCTTCTAGTAGCTTCTAATACCAATAAAATTGCTATCCCTCCCATTATTAAATCTAACTTAGTAGGCAAACCAGCACGGATTACCAACTCTTTATAAAGCACCACTAAATACAAACATACCCCTGCTCCCAAAATAGACAGGACTATATCATAAAAGGGAATTTTGGTTTTATTTTTTAGAAATTCCTTAGTAGAGCGAGGATAAATAAGAAAGGTCAGGGACAAGGCAAAGGCCAGATGAACCGCCCTTTGTTTTAAGGCTAAAAGTGAACCAAACCCACTGGTATAAAATTGAAATACCGACATAGATATAGCCACCACTGAAATAACTATAGCCATAATCCCCACGGGCCTTCGCACCCTTGATTCAGTATCATATTTTTCCATAAGTCTCTGGACATCTATCTCTTCCGGTGGTTTAAGTTTCTCATCTTTGGTCATCTAAAATTCCTCCCCTTAAGGAAACTAAATAAATTCTTTTTCCCAATCCCTATAGATAATAATCTATCTCCCCATAAAGAAGACAAATTGATTTTATTGTCTTTAAAATAAAAACAATTATTAGAATTTGCCCCTACCCTATAGTAGATAGGATTACGCATAATCCTCTGCATGTTTTTTATTTTAAATCTCCCCTCTTCTATTACAAATATTTCTTGATCAAATGCAGCATAAGGAAGACCTGCACCATGATCAAGGAAATCAGTTTCTACTAAGATAATCTGATAATCTTGGTCAATAACAAAAATTTCCCAAACAGGAGTTAGAGCTACTGAATGGGTATATTCTAAAGTAAATTTGTCGCCAGGTTGGACTCTCTGGGAAAAAAGTACTTTGTCCTCATAAAAAGACCTCAATTCCAGAGAATATATCGGGAAGATAAAAAATACTGCTATAGCAATTATTGCTATGCTTAAACTAAATAATATAAGATGCTTTTTCTTGAACCTTAACATAATCCTCAGAAGAGTAAACTCCTCTGCAACTCTTTTTGATTTATACTACACTCTTTTTGCTTTATTTTTAATATCTTTCGTATAGATCATCCTTGTTATTTTTAGGATATAGGAATTATAAAAATTCCTATATCCTAAATTAAAATTCCGACTACTAATAATTTTAAAATTTGACCATTTTCTAGTAACCGGACTTACTTTCCCAAAGTTATTTAATTAACCCAATCTCTTTATAATATAATTCTGCCCCCGGATGTAAAGGTATCCCCATCCCCGAAAGCGCCGTCTCTAAAGTAATATTTTTCCCTTGAGAATGAACTTTTTCCAGGACATCCCTATGTTCCCATAAAGCTTTAGTCATCTTATAGACTAAGGTAGGATCTAATTTTGCATCACAAATCCATAGGGCAGGGGTAGCAAGAGCAGGAACAGGTTCTTCTACACCTTTATATATTCCAGCCGGAATGGTAGTAGCTCCATAATAAGGAATTGCTTCGACTAACTCTTTTAGTTTTTCTTCCTTAATAGGTACGAGTACCATATCTCTCTTGGTGGCAATATCAATAATACTGGAAGTAGGATAGCCAGCCGTAGTAAAACCGGCATCTATTTGTCCATCAACCAAACGTTGAGCCACTTCGTTAAAATCAATATAATCTGCTTTTATATCCTCAAAAGTAAGACCATGAGCTTTTAAAATTATCTCCGCATCAGCGGCAGTTCCACTGTTGGGAGCACCTACCCCTACTCTTTTCCCTTTTAAATCCTCTATACTTTTAACTCCAGAAGCCTTGGTAGCAATTATGTGAATAGTTTCCGGATATAAAGAGGCAATACCTCTTAAGTTAGTTATAGGCGGTTGTCCTTCTAATATACCGGTGCTCGTATAACACCAATAAGTGGTATTAGCCTGGGAAAAGGCTGTTTCAATTTGACCTCTACCTATTAAATTGCAATTTTCTATGGAGGCATTTGAGGTCATTGCCGTCACTACTAATCCCTCGACATAATTAGAGATTAATTGAGCTAGGGCCCCGCCTAAAGGATAGTAAGTTCCTCCCGTTCCTCCGGTAGCAATAGCTACAAACTGTCTTTCGGCAGTAAATCCAAAACTAATCATCCCCATCATTAAACTAATAGCTAAGACCAAAACCAATATTGTCTTATTCCTTAACATTTAAAAATCCCTCCTTTAATTTTTTAAAATTTAATTTGCAGAAGAAATAAATAATAAATTATCTATCTTATTACGTTGTCTCACCTTCTTTCTTCTTGTTGTTCCTTTTGTAAGCATCTTCTGGTAAGTTGGTAAGTTAAAAACTAAAGAGTTATTTGTATTTTTCTACTTGAGAAATTTCCAAAAAATTTTACACTTTAATTATATTACAAATCAGCTGAAAAACCAAAAAGATTTAATAATTCCCTTTCTTTTTGTCGCATAAGCTTATTATCCTGTTCCTCTTCGTGATCATATCCTAATAAATGGAGTAAGCCATGAATAACTAACAAGGTTATCTCTTCCTCTTCCTTATGATTTAAAATCTCGGCCTGTCTTCGAGCAGTCTCTGTAGAAATAATTATATCACCTAAAGGTCTATTTTCTTCTACTTCCGGGAATTTCACTTTCCCCTCCTGTAAGCTAAAAGCTAAAACATCGGTAGGTTCATCTATTCCTCGATATTTTTTATTTAGCTCCCTTATAATCTTATCATCCGCCAATAAAATACTAATTTCTACCCCTTCCTCAATCTGCAGGTATTGGAGAGCCTTTTCAATTATTTCCTTTATCTTTCGCTCGTTGATCTTCATCACTTTCTGTCGGTTTTTTATTAGAATTTCCATCCTTCTTTTTCTCTTCTTTTATTTTTTTAATTAAAGCCTCATCAGGATATTCTACTCTACTATGGAACATGCCAGTAAGTATTCGAGAAAAACTTTCTCCGATCTTGTTTAAGTCTTTCAAAGTAAGATCGCATTCATCCAGTTGACCATCTTCCAAATTTTTTTGGATAATCTCCTTTACGAGAGTCTTTATTCGAGTAGCCGTAGGATTAGTTAAGCTTCTAGTGGCTGCCTCCAGAGAATCAGCTAATAAAATAACTCCTGCCTCTTTAAACTGGGGTTTTGGTCCAGCATAGCGATAATTTTCTTCGGCAATTTCCTCTACGTTCGAGCCATTTTCTTTTAAAGCCCGATGGAAGAAATAAGTAATTAAACTAGTGCCATGATGTTGATTTATTATATTAATTATATCCTTAGGAAGTTTATATTTTTTAGCCAACTCCACTCCTTCTTTCACATGAGCAGCAATTACTAAAGCGCTTAAGCTGGGTTCCAGATCATCATGAACATTTTTATAAGCCTCTTGATTTTCAGTAAAGAAATAAGGTCTTTTTATTTTACCGATATCATGATAAAGTGACCCTACCCGAGCCAATAACCCATTCCCCCCAATCTCTTCCGCCGCAGTTTCTGCTAAGTTACCTACTACTATACTATGATGGTAAGTGCCGGGAGCTTCTACTAATAGTCTTTTTAGCAAAGGTTGATTAGGATTAGATAATTCCATTAGTTTAAAAGAAGTAGTAAGGCCAAAAAAGTTTTCCAAAAAGGGTAAAATCCCCAGAGTAAGTATCACGGTTAAAAAGCCGTTCAATGCCCCCCATAGGTCTCCTCTAAAGATAGAATAAGAACTCTCGTTATTTATTAAACCTAAAGCCGATATAGTAAGTACATTCGCCCCTGCTACTATAAGACCTCCCCTGGTCAAGTTTGACCTTTGAAGGGCTTTACGCACGCTAAAGATAGCTACTGTTCCCCCGATTACTCCCACCACCACAAAATTTATGTTCCCCCCAAGAATAAAAGCTATTAATAAACTTAATAATAGAGTAACTATTAAGGCGGTTTCAGGATTTAGGGAAATAGCAATCAACATTGAAGCTAGAGCTACTGGTATCAAGTAGCCAGATATCGGGCTTATTAATTTAGCCAATAAAATTACCACGAGGGAAATAATACTCAATAACATCAATTTATTTATATCTTCACAAAGAGGCGGATGAAAATAGCTTAAATACAAAGTTACTAAACCAAGCAAAATAGCAGTAAATATGGTTATCCCCACAATATTGGTGTATTTTAATTCAGGATTTTGTAATCCCAAAGCGTTAAGTATAGCAATATCCTCGACGGTGGCAATTTCACCTTTTCTGATAATTATTTGTCCTTCCTGAATAGTCTTTTTAACCTCTTTTACCGAAGAGACAGCTTCTTGACGCCTTTTTTCTGTTTCCTCTTCGTTTAAAAATAAACTGGGCACCAGTACCGAAGTAGCAATTTCAGTAGCAATAAGAGCATCCTTATGGTCAAGAGAAATTTCGCTAATTTCTCTAATTAACTGTTTCTTAGCATTTTCCAAATCGTCTTCTTTAACCCCTTGTTCCATAATTTTTCTTACCGAGCTTTTTACATCTGCTCTTATTTTTTCCAGGGTCAAATCATCCAGCTGGAGACAACTAGCTAAAACTTGTTCATTAATATATAATCCTAGGCTTTCGTTTATTTCTCTAGCTATCTTATTCCATTCATCCTCGGTTAACTCTATCTCACCTTCTGCTCCAGGAACAGTAGGAATTTTAGGGGATGCTTTAATTTTTTCTTTATAGTCTTTTATGGCGGAAAAAAGGGTATCAATTTGCTTTTCTGCGTTTTCAATGTTAGCTAAATTTAAATCGTATACTTCCTTTATAGATTTAGCCGCTTTTTCTTTTAGACTTTGGGTTGCTGCTAAATCCACAAATTCAATAGTTTCTGGCGCAAGGATATCTCTCGGGCAAATTTCTCCTTCTTTTAAGACAATTTCGTCAGGGAAAAAATTAAGAGATAAAATAAGGACCAAAATAATTAAGGTAGCAAAAAATAAGGTTATTTTTTGCCAAAATAATTTTTGCGCCCCTCTGGTTTTGGGGGTACTTTTTTCTATTATTTTATCCTTACCCCTCTCTTCCCTCCATTTTTTATATAGAGCCATAAAATCACTCTACTTCCTGATTTTCCTGATTTTTTAAATCTTCTCTCTCGTAAGCTCGGATAATCTCTTGAACTAATCTATGTCTTACCACATCCTGATCATTGAGATACACAAATTCGATACCCGCTATATTTTTAAGTATTTGGGCAATTTTTATCAAGCCAGAATGTTC
Organism: Candidatus Immundihabitans aquiphilus; assembly: GCA_002383355.1. Lineage (GTDB taxonomy): Bacteria > Atribacterota > Phoenicimicrobiia > Phoenicimicrobiales > Phoenicimicrobiaceae > Immundihabitans > Immundihabitans aquiphilus. The sequence continues at coordinate 104,075 of DFYM01000073.1, forward strand.
TTTCCGGGGCAAATCTATTTGAGTAATATCTCCATTAATGATAACTTTGGAGCCAAAGCCAAAACGTGTTAAAAACATCTTCATCTGGCCTAAAGTAGTATTTTGAGCATCATCTAAAATAATAAAGGAATCATTTAAAGTTCTTCCTCTCATATAAGCCAAAGGAGCTATTTCTATTATCCCCTTTTCCATATACTTATTAAATTTTTCTGCGGGCATCATTTCATATATAGCATCATATAAAGGACGAAAATAAGGGTCAATCTTCTCCAGGAGGTCTCCTGGTAAATATCCTAAGCTTTCTCCCGCTTCCACTGCTGGTCTAACTAAAATTATCCGGCTTACTTCTTCATTTTTTAAAGCGGAAAGGGCCATAGCTACAGCTAAATAGGTTTTCCCTGACCCCGCTGGTCCAATAACAAAAACAATTTCATTTTTTTTGACCGCCTCGATTAATCTCTTTTGGCCCAAAGTTTTAGGTCTAATTTCCTTCTCTTTTTTAAAAACTTGAATTGTATCCTTATATAAAGATTTCCAATCTAAAGGCTCATTTTTTTTAGTCATTTCAATATAATATTTTACTTGCGACGTAGAAAGAGAATGCCCTTCTCTTATTATCGAAAGAAGGCCCTCGATTATTTTACTGGAACTATTTACCTCCTTTTTTATCCCACTTATTACTAACTTACTATCGTTTTGCATCGATATTTTTACCGAAAAAGATTGATTAATTAGTTTAATATTCTCATCAAATTGCCCAAAAAGTTCTCTTATTTCATCTTTATTATTGATTAATATGTTCTTAGCTATATTTTTACTGTTGTTTTTATTTTTTTCTATTTTGTATCTCCCTACTTTCGTACAAAATTCTCCGCGAAGTAAACTGCCCTCAAGCCCTTTATATTTTTATAACCCTTAAATCTTAACCTGATTAAAAAACTAAAAAGGAAAGACCCAGTCCTTACCCTCCTATCCTTGAAAGCAAGAATGGGTCTTCCCTTCCTTTTATCCTAATTATTTAAATTATCCAACAAATCCCTCATTACTTTATTAACCAATTTCCCCTCCGCCTTCCCCCTTAAGCGAGGCATAATTTCTTTCATCGCGGCACCAAGATCTTGGGGACCTTTAAAATTATATTGGATAATTATTTCTTTGGCTATTTTTACAATCTCCTCCTCAGACAATTGGGGGGGCAGATACCCCTTCATTATTTCGATTTCTCTTTTGGTCTTCTCCACAAGGTCGAGCCTCTCCCCCTGGATAAAAAAATCTAAAGATTCTTCAGCTTTCTTTAAATTATTTCTTAATATCGCGATAATTTCTTCTTCGGTCAGCTTACCTTTTTTAGATATTTCCGCATTTTTTATTGCTGCTCTCATCATTCGTAAGGTGGATAGCTTTAAACTATCTCTATTTTTCAGTGCCTTATTCATATCGCTGAATATAGTTTCTTCTAAAGATAACTCTTCAGTCATTTAAAATTTGCCTCTTTTTTTCTGTTTCCTCTGGGCAGCAAGTAATTTCTTTTTTCTTCTAACACTTGGTTTTTCGTAATATTCATGACGCCGAATATCAGAAATTATCCCGCTTTTTTGACACTCTTTCTTAAATCTTCTAAGAGCATGGTCTAGTTCTTCGTTTTCTTTTACTTTTACCTTGGTCACTTTTACACCTCCCATCTAATTTATATTAAAGCTAACAAAATGATAGTATTATGGGTTTAAATTATCCTACTGCCATTCTGTTTTTGTATTTAGAGAATAGAAATTTATAAATTTTCTGGTTTTTATTATATAATATCAGGGTAAATTTTTCAACAAATAGTCTTTTTTAATCTAAATATGAGCCTGAAGAGAATAGTCATGCTGCTACTATTTTAGCAAATAATCTATCTCTTTCAAGCTGCACTTTTTGAGCCATTTCATTATCAGCGTATCTTTTAGCAATCTCATCTAACCTCTTAAGGTCTGGGTCTACTTTTGGTGAGTTTAATTAATAAACCATTTAACCTTTCTGTCACCTTCTATTGGATTATCTTTTATTTATTATGGAGGCTCTTGATGGCCCATCGCCAGTTATTTTAATTAACTTTTTCTACTTTTACAGAAAATATAATATACACTCAATATTTTTTATTTTTAAATTTTTAAAACAAAAATAAAGAGGCAATAGTTTAGCTTTTCCTTTATCCTTTAAAATTAAACTATTGCCTCTTTTTAAAGATAATTTTATCTACAGGTCGAGCAAGAGCCAGATGAACAGGTACTACAAGGACTAGAACTAGAAGCGCTCAGCGAAGAAGTCTTACCGCTAGAGAACCCAAAACCGTTAAAAATCCTTTTGATATTCTTGCTCTTGCATTCTACACAAGAAATCTTGCCCTCTTCCATCTCCTGGATAGTGGCTCTAACTTCGAATTTTTTATGACAATCCTGACATTCAAAATCATAATTGGGCATACCTACTAAGCCTCCTTTCTTCCCTTCCCTCCCCCAGATTATAGACGCATAAAATTTATTTTCTATTTTAATTTATACCCCAAACTATCTTCCCTGTCAAGGTAGCGATTCCCCCAACCAAGTTCTTAGCCCTACCCCAAAAAAAATAAAAACTCTGGATTTAAAATCAAAAGTAATTATAATATAATAAATAAGATAAAAATAATAAAACAACAATAAATAAACCTATAACCATATGGTCTACTCTGGAGGAACAAAAGGCTGAGGAGAGGATCGCTCTCGATAATACCGCAAGAGAAAGTTTCTCTCCCTCGGGTACGGTCAAAAATAATATGAAAGAATCTGAAAACTAAATTCTCCACTAAAGGATAAGTTTTATGAAAGAAAATAAGGATAATCAAGAAGAAAAAATAATTCAAGAATTAGAGAAAGTAAAAACCGAGGTAGTAAATTACCCTGGCAAAAAATATTATCGGATCTCTGTAAATCAGGTTAAAGAGATAGGGGGTAAGTTTCAATTACTCGGCAGAGAGATAGAGATATTAGCCCTAAAAAGTGACCTCATCCCCGAACGTTATCACCGCAATTTAGGAGTAATTAGCCCTCTTGAACAGGTAAGGTTATTAGAGGCTAAGGTAGCTATAATAGGACTGGGGGGATTGGGAGGGACAATATTGGAACTTTTAACCCGGTTGGGGATTGGAAAGTTAATCATCGCCGATCAGGATATAATAGCTGAGAGTAATCTAAATCGCCAAATATTATCTAAAGAGAATAATTTAGGCAAGAGCAAAGTAGAAGTCGCGATAAAGAGAGCAAAAGAAATAAATTCTTCTATCGAGGTTATAGGACATGCTGTTTCGGTCAAGGCGGACAATGCCTCAAAAATTATAGAAGGGGCAGAGGTGGTAGTAGATGCCCTGGATAATGTTCCTTCTCGCTTGATGCTGCAAAAAGCCTGCCAGGAATTACATCTCCCTCTGGTCCACGGAGCGATAGCCGGCTTTAATGGGCAACTCACTACTATCTTTCCTGAGGATCAGGGGTTAGGGTTAATCTATGGGGCAAACCCTACAGATTTACCTGAGCGAGGAAGCGAAGTGACCTGGGGTACCCCTCCCATTAGCCCGGCCCTGATTGCCTCTCTGGAAGCCCAGGAAGTAATTAAAATATTGCTAAAAAGAGGTAAACTCTTTCGGAATAAATTGTTGTATTTGGACCTGGAGGAAGGGATGGCGGAAGTATTAGATCTCTAAAGCCACCTGGAACTCAAAAAACCAAAGAGGTTGGTTAAGCAGGGGGTTGGTGGGGTACTATCCCCATTAGAAGAAATAGAAGAAAGGAATAAAATGACAACTAAAAAAATAAGAGTAGGAGTCATCCTGGGAGGAAGGTCCGGAGAACATGAAGTATCTTGCCAGTCGGCTACTTCTATTATGAAGGCAATAGACAAAAATAAATATACAGTAATACCTATCGGGATTACCAAACAAGGTAAATGGATCTCTCCTCAAGAGACGATTAAGACTTTACCATCCGCTAAAATAGAAGGGAAGAGCTTGGTGGTCTGGTTAAACGACCCGGAAAAGAGGGCTCTACTCTACTGGAATAAGGATCAAGAAGCAAATAAAGAACCGGCCTTAGAAAAATTAGATGTAGTTTTCCCGGTATTACATGGCCCCTACGGAGAGGATGGGACTATTCAGGGTCTCTTAGAATTGGCCGGTCTTCCTTATGTAGGTGCAGGGGTAGCTGCCTCAGCCCTTTCTATGGATAAAGAATTAATGAAAACCATATTTCAGCAAAAAAATTTACCTCTCTTAAGCTGGATAGCTATTAAAAGGAAAGATTGGCATCAGGATAAGGAGAAAATCTTGTCTCAAATAGAAAAAAAGAATTTTAAATACCCTCTTTTTGTAAAACCTACCAATTCAGGCTCCAGTATAGGGGTAACTAAAGTTCACTGCCCCGAAGAATTAGAGAAAGCTATAGCTTTGGCCTCTTCTTACGATCGAAAGATTTTGATTGAAGAAGGGTTAGAGGGGGTAAGAGAAATAGAATGCGGTATCTTAGGCAATGATGAGCCTAGGGCTTCTGTAGTAGGAGAAATTCGACCGGCAGGAGAATTTTATGACTATGCTTCCAAATACCTCGATAAGAGGACCCAGTTAATGGTGCCAGCGGACTTGCCGGAAGAGGTATCTTCTGAGATTCAAGAGATTGCCCTTCAGGCTTTTAAAGCTATTGACGCTACCGGTATGGCCCGGGTAGATTTTTTGCTAACTAAAAAAGAACACCACCTCTATTTAAATGAAATTAATACTATCCCCGGCTTTACTTCGGTCAGTATGTACCCTCGCCTCTGGGAGGCCAGCGGAATCTCTTACCCTGACCTAATTGACCAATTAATTCAGCTGGCTTTAGAAAGATACCAGGATAAAGAACAGAACAAAATATTAAAGGAGGATTCTCCCTTCTTTATCTAACATTTATCTAACATTTNNAACATTTATCTAACATTTATCTAACCGGGCATACTCCATTAAAACATGATTCATCATCCCCGGTATCAATTTCCGTTTCTTCCCTTTCGTATTTGGAGATAAGCGAAGGGATAAAAGGCAACATTTCTTTTACTCTCTTCTCGTATTCTTCTTGGCTTATCTCCTCATAAGGCATTTGTTCATAAAAACTCTCTTCTTGAGAGACGAAACTGACGGCTACTACGTCATCCCAATTATTCCATAACCATTCTTCCGCTTCTTTCCACTCCTCATCTCTCACATGGACCGTAATAGAAGTGTTATGATCGGCATATTCTTTCTGAAAAGAACGATAAATTTCTAATTGTTCTAAAGCAGAAACATCTTTTTTAGTCTTACCTGCCGGCGCACAACAAGGGAAAGATATTACTTTGGTCCGGCAATTTTCCTCCGTCTGTCCAGTTTCTGGTTTTATATCATATCCTAACTCTTCACAGACTTTAAGTAGAGGATCATGAGCATTAATCCGCACTCTCCTGATAAAATAGGGAGAATGAGAGTAATGTACTCCACTAGAAACCCCCGCTACCTGAGAAAGAGTACCCTCTGGTTTTACCGTGGTAACCAGTAAAGGAGGGTTAACTCCTAACCTTTGGGAGTAGGATTCTGCTTCTTGATGAGCCACTCCCCTTAATTTCTTTCGCAATACCGCTTCCTCTTCTTTAGTCATTTTGGTAGCATTTACCATATCCTGCCAGCCGGTAAGGCTACAACCCACCAATCTATCTCTTTTTTGCTTGATATCCCAGTGGTCTAATTCTAAATCTAAAAAAGTCATCCGAAAAGCGGCACGTACCGAAAGTCGTTGAGCTTCTAATAATTTTTTCTCCTCTAATTTGTCCCCTTTTACAAAACCCATTACATTTACGGTAGTCAGGTTACACATTTGCTCTCTATCCAAAAGTACTTCCATGCAGGGGTTAGCCCCTTGAAAATTAGGCCTCCTCTTAGCCGCTGCCTCGGCATTCATAAAACCGGGTTCTCCACTATACCTTATTTGTTTTATGTGCCAGGCTAGTTGTTCGCGAGTTGGTTTAGAGGTATAAAAAATACTATTATTACTCATCTCCCGGTGGAAAAGGGCTTCGTTTTTTACCCATTTGCCCTCTACCTGTTCGTAGAGGTTATTCTTGGCATTTAAAATTTCCTGGTCATCCTTATCGAACAAGATTACCTCACTGGTCCGCCTTACTCCCCCTACTACTACATTTTGGCCAATAATATTAGCTATATCTAAACAATCTATCGGCCTTAATTTCTTGGAATTACCATAAGAATCCAGCTTAATTATTTTATCAATCTTAGAAAACATTTCCCTAAGACTCTCGTATCCCGAGGCAGTACCACCAAAAGTTTTTAATTTCTCACCTTTGGGGCGGACATTATTGTAACTAAAAATAATAGTATTTATTTGGCGGTATTCACTTTTATAGAGGATGTTTAAATAATAATCCAGCGATTCCACCCAGCCTTCTTTACTATCTCCAATGATGATATGGGCCGTGTCCTCTTCAAAAGTGATACTGGTCAAATCTTGCCTCTTATCTTTAGGTAAAGGGGAATATAATTCGTGGATAATCTTTACCTGGGTTCTTACTTTGGGTAATTTTTCTACATCTGATTTTAAGACTCTTATCCCTACCCCCGCGCCAATCATCAGGAGATAAAATAGGTCTTTAAAGGCATTAAAATTATCTAAAACTGTAAAGCTGCAATTAAAATTGGCCATAGGATATTTTGTACTTACCTCTGTCCCCCCAATCCAGAGACTTCTTCCCGCCAAAAATTGCCTTAAATAAAAAACATTATCGTAGAGAAGCTCGGCTTCCCGCTGAGTAGTTTTAACTAAACTGCAATTAAATTCTACCGTCCTTCTTACTGTCTCCCACCAGTATTCTCTTCTTTTTTCCAGAGGTAGCCAACGGGAATAAGTTCGGTAATAAACAAACTGACCTAATTGACTAGGAAAGGGGTTAGGAAGATGCTTGTAACGGCTAATAAACTCGTCACTTAACAACTGGTAGGGTTTTTTAAGGGTTTCTCTCAATTCATCACGTTGCTTCCTGTATAAGATATAGACTTTAGCTACCTCTTTCCTCTCGCTATTCATTAGCTCGGCCTCTACCCGTTCCTGGATTTCATCAACAGTTACACTTTTTACTGAGGAAGCCTCTAAATCCTTTTTTATTTTTTCGGCAATAGCTACCGCTAGCTCTCTATCTACTCCCCTGATAGTCTCACGCATAGCCTGAATAATAGCATTTATTATTTTGTTCGAATCAAAATATTGGATAGTGTTATCCCGTTTAATTACCTCTATCATTTCTATCCTCCTATTAGCTATTAGCCGTAAATAAAAATAAAGGGTGATTAATAGTCTTCTGGTAGAAATGGAAACTATCTATTACTTTTACTTCTTGGCTCAGCATTTTTAGTTTGTTTTTATTTTAGCATAAAAAACAAAAAATAAAAATAGGACTAAAGGCAACTACCTGCTTAAATTTCACCCTATCACTACCCTCAAATTTTGTCCTCATCTTACCACATACCCCAAAAAGAAAAAATTTTTTCTTTAAGTTGCCCCCCGGATACCCCTGAGGAAATTTTTGACAGGACAAAACCCTCATTGTATTATTATTTTAAAAATAGTAATATTAACTATATTAGCTTGAGGAAGGTAAGGATCGATGTCGGAGATTATGCGTTTTGGGGTATCTATAGAAAAAGAACTCTTAGAAAAATTTGATCTTCTCCTCAAGGAGAAAAAATACCCTAACCGTTCAGAGGCAATACGCGATTTAATTAGAGAGAATCTGGTGAAGACCGAGTGGACTAAAGACCAGGAAGTGGCGGGAATAATTACTCTGGTCTTTGACCACCACAAAAGGGAATTGGTAAATACCCTAACTGATATCCAGCATAGTTTTTATCAGTTAGTTATTTCCAGCCAACATATCCACTTAGACCATAATAATTGTTTAGAGATTATCGTGGTAAAAGGGAAGCCCAAAGAAGTAAAAGAATTAGCCGATAAATTAAGGGCAACCAGAGGGGTAAAATACGGAGCTTTGTCTATGGCTACTACCGGGAAAGAACTAGTATAAAAGAAAAAATGCAAGAAAAAAATGTAATAACCCTGCTATAACTTACCCTTATATTGGGTAACCTATCTCTTCATAATTATGTTGACCCTTTAATATTTCCATTCCTATTCGGTATCTTTTGGCCGCTTTCTTTTTTAAGAATTCTCTGGCTACCTGAGGAAATAAGGCATAAGACAAAACATCTTCTATATCCTCAGCAAGGAATCCTATCTCTTTTTTTGCCTTTTCCATCATCGGTTCTAATTTATCCGCCGGTCTACCCTGGATGATATCTTCTGGTTTAATGCCAGCTTTTTCTAAAAGCTGCTTTGATACCGGTGCTGGTGGGCGGCCATAATAGCCCCTTAAGTATTTTTTTACTTCTTCAGAAATTATCCCATAGGGTTTACCCGTTACGACATTAAATACTGCTTGAGAGCCCACAATCTGACTCGTAGGAGTAACCAAAGGTGGATATCCCAGATCTTCTCTGACTTTTGGTATCTCTTTTATTATATCTTCATATTTTTCTTCCATTTTTTGCTGCCGCAGTTGATAGGATAGATTAGAGAGCATCCCTCCGGGTATCTGATAAGTTAAAATATTAGTATCAATATTATCTATATTTGATTCCATATCCTTATGATTTGCCCTTACTCTTTTAAAATAAGCAGAGATTTCGGAAAGGAGTTTCAAATCAAATCCCGGGTCCTCTTTTCTGCCCTTCAAGGCCGCCACAATTGGTTCTACCGGTGGCTGAGAAGTTTGAAAGGCCAGAGAAGAAATAGCGGTATCAATTACATCCACACCTGCTTCAATAGCTTTGAGATAAGCCATTATTCCCATCCCGCTAGTAGAATGAGTATGTAACTGTAAGGGGATAGAGACCACTTCTTTAATCTTCTTCACCAATTCATAAGCATCATAGGGGGAAATCAAACCCGCCATATCTTTGATACATAGCGAATCAGCTCCCATCGATTCCATCTCTTTAGCCAGTTGCACAAAAAGCTCGATAGTATGAACCGGACTGATAGTATAACAGATAGCCCCCTGAACCTGTGCCCCTGCTTTCTTGGTAACTTCAAAAGCTTTTTCTACATTTTTAAGATCGTTTAAAGCATCAAATATTCTAATAATATCTATCCCATTCCCCACTACCCTCTTAATAAATTCGGTGAGCACATCATCAGGGTAATGTTTATAGCCGAGAAGGTTTTGCCCCCGTAAAAGCATCTGCAATTTAGTATGGGGTAATTTTTTTCTCAAGATCCTCAGCCTTTCCCAGGGATCCTCATTTAAATAACGCATACAACTGTCAAAGGTTGCCCCACCCCAAACTTCCATGGAATAATAGCCTACTCTATCCAATGATTCACAGATGGGAATCATCTCTTCAGTAGTCATCCGCGTAGCTAATAAAGATTGGTGAGCATCTCGAAGCGTAGTATCGGTAATCTTAATTTTGTTTACCGGACTGTTCTGGACTTTTTGCTCTTTTGTTGCTTCCTCACCTTCGGTTATCTGCATACTACTATTGTTGTTAATATATTTTTCTTCTTGGTTAATTTCTACCATTTTTGTTTAACTATGCCTCGCTTCTCTTTCATTAGACTTATACATGCGTCAAAGGCTATACGCTATGCCTTCTCTATCGGTGCATATTTCATAGACAATTTTTTTAACCCCACTTTTTCAAAATCTACCGTAATAAAGATATCCTTTCCGGCATTTGTTTTATCCAGGATGATGCCCTTGCCCCAATCAGCATGTTTTATTTTAATTCCTATCTCTACCTCAAAGACTTCCCTTCTTTGCTGAGGAGCAAGATCTTCTCCTTTTTCTACGGTAATCTTTTCTTGAAGGTGGGGAGGAATTTCCCTTAAAAATCGGGAAACAGTATTAAATAGAGTATTACCATTTAAATTTCTTCTCCAGGCATAAGTTAAATATAGCTTTTCTTGAGCTCTGGTCATTCCAACATAACACAGTCTCCTCTCTTCTTCCAACTCCCCTTCATCATTTAGGGAGCGAGAATGGGGGAATACGCCTTCCTCGAGACCAGTGATGAAAACTACTGGAAATTCCAACCCTTTCGCACTATGTAAAGTCATCACCGTAACTGCATCTTCTCCTCTCTTATAGAGATCTATATCGGTAATTAAAGCTACATACTCTAAAAAGGCATTTAATGATTTATCTTCATTGTTCTCTTCAAATTCTTGAAGCGCTAAGATTAATTCTTTTATATTTTCCATTTTACTCTGGGCCTTAAATTCCCCTTCCTTTTTCAATTCAGCATAATAATCGATCTTCTGGATTAATTCGGTTAATAGCTCACTGCCTTTTGCTCTATCCTTTTTTTGATTAAACTCTTCAATTAAAGAAACAAAATTGCTAATCTTCTCTGCTCGGTTTGCAGACATACTTGTTGCCCTTAGACTTTGTTGAAGAGCCTGACTATAATTTAAGCCCTTTATTTTTGCCTCCTCTATTATCCTGGACAGAGTAACTTTGCCCATCCCCCATTTATTTTGATTAACTATTCTTACAAAACTTACCTCGTCTTTCTGGTCCTGGATAAAGCGAAGATAGGCTAAAATATCTTTTACTTCTTTTCGCTCATAAAACCTTAATCCCCCTACTATCTTAAAAGGGATTCCTTGTCTATTAAAAACCTCCTCAAAGGCTCGGGATTGGGCATTGGTCCTATACAGCACGGCAAAATCTCGAAAAGGCCTATTTTCCGTTTCGTTTAGTTTTCTAATTTCCTGCCCTACAAATACAGCTTCGTCAAGGGCACTGGCTGCTTCATAACACTTTATTTTTTGTCCACCTTTTTTAGTAGTCCACAGCTCCTTGTCTTTCCGATTTCTATTATTTCTGATTAGATTCGTTGCCCCATCTAATATTACTTGAGTAGACCGATAATTTTGTTCCAATTTAATAATTTTACTAGAAGTAAAATCTTCCTCAAATTTCAAAATATTGCTCAAATCAGCCCCTCTAAATTTATAAATACTCTGGTCGGGGTCTCCTACCACAAATAAGTTATGATATTTTTGCGAAAGTAATTTTATTAATTGGTACTGAGCAAAATTTATATCTTGATATTCATCTACCAAAATATAGCTAAATTTGTTCTGATAGTACTCTAAAAGGGGAGGCTTTTCTTTTAAGAGTTTTACCGTTAATAAAATTAAATCGCCAAAATCGAGGGCATTATTTTTGACTAACTCTTCTTGATATTGTCTATATACTTTACTTACCATCTTATTAAAAAAATTAGAGGCATTATTATATTCAAATAATTCTACATCTTCCAAATTATTTTTGGCTTGATCTATCTTTGAAGAAATAACATTCGGACTATATCTCTTGCTATCCAAACTAAGGATATTAAGGCATCTTTTTATCATAGTTAATTGATCTGCCTTGTCATAGATCATGAAATCTTTATCATAACCTAAGGCTTCTATCTCGCGGCGTAAGATTCGAGCACAGATGGAATGGAAGGTCCCCATCCACAAATCTTTTATTATCTCCTGACGGTGAATTTCTTGGCTCAGGGATTCAATCCTATCCTTCATTTCTTGTGCCGCTTTATTAGTAAAAGTTACGGCTAATATGTTTCCTGGAGGTATCTTCTTTTCAAAAATTAAATAGGCAATTCGATGAGTCAGTACCTTTGTTTTTCCACTGCCTGCCCCTGCTATAACTAAGATAGGGGCGCCTTCTGCTTTTACTGCTTCCTGTTGCTTCATATTTAAATTCTCTAAAATGTTCATCTTTATTTTTAACTTCCCTGATAATATTGAACTTCAAAAATATGGATATCATTTTAATCATAATATTTGTAGGAAACGTATGGTCATACAGTTATGCCTTTCCTGCCACAACGTTCAGAGAGTGAGCGATCAAAGATGTATATTTAATTTTTTAAATTTCTCTTCTAAGGTAATGATATGTGTTCCATTCCAAAAAATCTTGCCACAGTTAGGACATTTTTTAAACCAGTAATCTTTCCGACAAACATCCTTTGGTAATTCATTTTTAATTTCTTCTTCCTGGACTTCTTGTAAAAGATTATTGCAAGAGGAACACCGGCTAAATAAATTATTTCTTTCGATTTCTAACTCTAATCCTTTTAGGAGCTCTTCTAATTGTTCCTCAAGGTTATCACTACTAAGATAAAAAATCCAGGGTAACTTTCTTAAAAACTTTACCCTGGAGATTAAAATCCGCTGCGTTTTTTTAGCCAAATTAATAGCTGAGGTGTAATCTTCATCTTGTAGGTACAGCACATCAAAACCTAAAATCCTGAGCAATATGGTTAATTTTTGCGATCGGTAAACTATGAATCCTGTATTTTTCATAAGCCTATATTGGGGGAATGCCCCTTTTTGGATTTTTTGACCTGGATTTACCCGACCCAATTTATCGCGCTTCTACTTCTGACTTTAAGTCTCATTTATAAGATGATGTCTGTTACTCTTAGCCAAACTAATTTCTAGCCCCTTAACTAGCCAACGGGCAAAACAGCTAACTGGCTAACTAACCAATTGACCAACTGAATTATCTTAATACTAAAGACTATTTATCTTTAATAGCTTAAAATATTTTCTATTCTATCTAATCCCTCTTGGATATCTTCCAGAGAAGTAGCATAAGAGAGCCTCAAGAAGCCTTCGGCCTCAAAATCACTCCCCGGCACTAAAGCAACTTCGGCCTGCTGTAAAATAAAATTAGCTAGATCAAAAGAATTATTTATCTTCTTACCCTTATATTCGATACCTTTATCCAATATCCCCCTTACGTCAGGGAAGGCATAAAAAGCCCCCGAGGGGAGTAGACAGGAAACTCCTTCTATTTCATTTAACTTTTCTACCATATATTTTCTTCTTTTATCAAAGGTCTCTCTCATTATTTCAATGGTATCCTGTCTTCCCTGTAAAGCCTCTACACTGGCTTTTTGCGCGATAGAATTAGGATTAGAAGTGCTATGATCCTGAATCTTTGACATTCCAGAAATAATTTCCTCTGGAGCAGCAGCATAACCTATTCTCCACCCCGTCATTGCATAAGATTTAGAAACCCCGTTTACGAGGATAATTTTAGACTTTACTTCGTTACTTAAAGAGGCAAGGGTAAAATGTTTAGCCTTATCGTAAATTAGCTTCTCATATATTTCATCACACAGGCAATAGATATTATACTTTAGAAGAAGTTGAGCAATCTTCTTTAGTTCTTCTGGCTCATAAACCGTACCCGTAGGATTGTTAGGGCTATTTAAAATAAGTAATTTAGTCCGCGGAGAGATCTTCTTTTCCACTTGCTCAGCAGATAATTTAAAAGCATCTTGGGGGTTAGTTTCGATAAAAACTGGGGTTGCTTGCGCCAATTTAATCTGCTCGGTATAACTTACCCAGCAGGGCGTGGGTAATAATACTTCATCTCCCGGATCAGCTAAAGCCAAAATAGCATTAAAGAGGCATTGTTTTGCTCCATTAGAAACAATGATTTCGGAAGTCTTATATTCTACCTCGTTATCTTTTTTTAATTTTTCTACTATTGCTTCTTTCAACTCAATTATTCCTGAACTGGCAGTATAATGGGTAAAACCTTCTCTAATAGCAGAAATAGCCTTTTCTCTAATATTTTCTGGGGTATCAAAATCTGGTTCGCCGGCTGCAAAGCTAATTACTTTTTTCCCTTCTTTCTTCATTTTTAAGGCTTGAGCATTTATAGCCAGGGTCTGAGAGGGCTTTATATTTTTTGCTCTATCGGAAATAGTCATTTTTTCACCTTTCTTTCTTTTTTTTGTAGGTTGAGGCCTCATTATTGGGGCTACCTTATATTTCAAAAAAGTTGAAACTTATTTTATATTAGATATAATCGAGCCAGGCGGAATATTGGGAATCTTTGCCTCTGGCGATATCAAAAAACCTTTTTTGTATCTTTTCGGTTATCGGGCCCCGTTTACCTTCACCAATTTGATAATTATCAATCTCTCTAATAGGAGTTACTTCAGCCGCTGTCCCCGCAAAGAAGGCCTCATCAGAGATATAAAGTTCATCACGGGCTATATATTTTTCCTGAACCCTATAGCCCAGCTCTTCTGCTATCTTTATTACCGAATCTCTAGTAATCCCTTCTAATACGGTGACATTCGGGGTAGTATAAATTACCCCCTTTCTAACCCAGAATAAATTTTCTCCCGACCCTTCCGTTACATAGCCATTGGGGTCTAATAAAATTGCCTCATCGACTCCCGCTTCGATAGCCTCCATTTTAGCAAAAACAGAATTAATGTAGTTAGCACAGACCTTAGCTTTGAGAGAGGTAGAATTAATATAACTTCGAGCATAAGTAGAAATTTTTGCTCTAATCCCTTGGGCTAAGGCCTCCTCTCCCCAATAAGCCCCCCATTCCCAGACAGCGATGGCGCAATTTACCGGGCAGGTAAAGGGATTTACTCCTAGTTCTTTAAATCCTCGATAAACTAAAGGGCGAATATAACAACTTTTAAGCTGGTTGGCCTTTATGGTATCTTTAGTGGCCTGTCTAAGTTGTTCTTGGTCAAAAGGGATATCCATTTTTAATATTTTGGCTGAATCAAATAGTCGGTCAAGGTGTTCTCTTAATCTAAAAATTGCCGTACCTTTGTCAGTCTCATAGGCCCTTATGCCTTCAAATACCCCGCTCCCGTAGTGTAGGGCATGAGTACAGATATGGACTTGCGCTTTATCCCAATCGACCATTTTTCCATCCATCCATACTTTTTCTGCTTTCATCTTAGTTATCTATCCTCCTGGTTAAAATTAATTTTTAAAACTTTACTTTTTGAATTTTAAAATTATCATCATTAAGAATAACTTTAGCAACTTTTTGCACTTTTTCTGGAGAGCCAGTAGTATAATAATTTTCCTGGCTTACTCCTCCCTCTTTTAAAAGTCCCTTTTGCTGGAGAGCCCCTTGCAAAATCAGGGCGGTATTCACCGCCGGATCTATAAGTAATACTTCTGGACCCATTATCTCAGAAATTACTTCTTTTAAAAAAGAATAATGGGTGCACCCCAATATCAGGGTGTCAATTCTAGCTCCTTTTAAGGGATTTAAGTATTCTTGAACAACCTGGTAAATTTCAGGAGTGGCAAATTTGCCAGCTTCTACTAAAGGTACAAGCTCTGGACAAGACCGAGAAAAAACTTTTATTTCCGGATCAAGCTTATTAATCTCTCGGGGATAAACTTCGCTTTTAACGGTAAACTTGGTAGCAATAACTCCCATCCTTTTTTTTACAGTCCGCTTCACTGCTTCTTGAACTCCGGGCTGAATAACTCCTATTATGGGAAGAGAAAAATATTCTCTGGCTGTTTCTAGACTTGCTACTGTGGCAGTATTACAGGCTATAACACAAGCTTTGATTCCTCTTTTTAGAAGAAAACTAATAATTTGCAAGGTATAATTTATAAGTTCAATTTGGGTTTTTTCGCCATATGGTTGACGCTGGTTATCTGCAAAATACTCTATATTTTCCCAGGGGAGTATCTTTTTAACTTCTTTTACTACAGATAACCCTCCTATGCCCGAATCTAAAAAACCAATGGCTTGTTTGTTCACCTTTACCTCTTTTTATTAATTATTAAAATTATACTTTTTAGTTTTTATAAGCCTGAACAAAGGTGGGAAGACAAAACGCCGCCTTATGGATAGCTGGATTATAATATTTTAAATCGTTCAGCTCTAAAGCCTCAGCCTGGTTAAAGTCATTCAGGGGATAATATTTCTTGGAACAGAAAGTAAAACCAATCACTCCACTGGGATAAGTAGGCACTAAAGTATAATAGTATTCTCCAATAGGGTATATTTCCTTTATAAAAGAGAAAAGTGACTTGATGAGTTTCTCATCATAGAAGAATGATTCTGCTTGAGTAACTACTATTCCATCATCGGTTAAGGCTTGAAACATTGCTTCATAAAATTCTCGCTGGAACAAAACTTCAGCGGGACCTATATAATCGGAAGAGTCTACAATAATTAAATCATATTCCTTTTGGTGAGTTTTGATAAATTTACTACCATCTTCAAAATATACTTTCACCCTGAAATCATTAAAACTACTGGCTAAAGAAGGGAAATGCCTTTTGGAGACTTCCACTACTTTTTCATCAAGTTCACAGACTTCTACTTCTTTAACCTTCTGATGTTTTAATATTTCCCTTACTGTACCGCCATCTCCCCCTCCAATTACCAAGACTTTTTGGGCTTCAGGGTGTACACACAAGGGGACATGGGCAATCATTTCATGGTAACAAAATTCATCTGCTTCGGTAAGCATAATAACCCCATCGATAAGCAAAATCTTACCAAAAGGCTCACTCTCTACTACTTCGATTTCTTGATACTTTGATTTAATTTTTTCCCTTAATTTTTTTACCTTTATCTTTAAAGTTCTTCCTTTTTCTAGCCCTAACTTCTCTTCTATCCATATTTCTTTACCATTCAATTCTACTGCCCCCTTTGACCCCTAAAAATATAATGCATTTTAGCTTCTTTTGCTTCAAAATACTTTTTAGTAAATTCCGTCGCTACTGAAGGTTCATAATATTTACAACTAAATATATCAATATAAGCACTATTGGTTTTATTGGCAAAGTGTCCGGAAATTAGAGAAGTCTCAATTAACTGGACCATAGAATAACCGGCAACTTTTTCTTCCTCACCAAAATTCACAATTTGTGTTTCCCCGAATGGTTTCATTTCAATTAACTGACAAAGTTCATCCACATACTTTTTAATTGCTGAGGCATCTCTAATGGTTTCGGGATTACAGTCAAAAAGATCTATACTGGTCAATAACCCCCAGGCTTGGGTATTGTAAAACTCTTCTTTTATATTTATATTTTTTACCTCTTTTATGTTTTTCATTTTTTGACTACCTCCTCCGGTTTATATAAAAGCTTAACTGGAAAATCTAAAATCCCTCTCTTTACCTCTATCACCGAAATACCACCCGCACCGAGTTCTTCCTTTAGATATTCTAACGCTAAATCACTTTTAATTTCAGTGCCACAGGTAAAAATATCTAAGGCACAATAGCCGTATTCGGGCCAAGTGTGAATAGAGAAATGGGATTCCGAAATAACCACTACTCCACTTACACCGTGAGGAGAAAATTTGTGGAAAGTGGAATTTAGGGCATTTGCCCCGGAAATTTTTACCGCCTCTAATAGTAGCTCTTCTATTCTTGAGACCTCATTAATTGTCTTGATGTCACAATTATAAAGTTCTACTAATAGATGATTCCCCAGGTAATTCATTCTTTCACTTCGCGATATATTGACCTATATACCGCCCTCCTTTCTTCCAAAATCCTAAATTTTTTATCTATCTTAAATTAGCTTTAAAATACAAGTGGTAATATACCAAAATTGCGATAATTAATCAATATATTTTAACCTATTTTTAAAATTTTTCCTAAAAGGCACGGCAAGAGAATAATATTTTTAAGGGTAAGAGCTTTCACCTTTTAATAAACTTATCGTCCGAGGTGGGCTTATCAAATACTCGGTTAAATATTATGTCCATATTCCTTAAATAATACTGGTAATCAAAGCATTTTTCTATCTCTGGTTTAGATAGATATTGTGTTACTTCTGGATCTCGAGATAAAAGTTCTAAAAAATTACCTTCGCCTTGCCAAACCTTCATGGCGATCCTCTGGGTTATATTATAAGCCTCTTCTCGAGAAAGGCCTTTCTCAGTAAGTTCTAACATTATCCTTTGAGAGAAGATCAATCCTTTCGTTCTTTCCAAATTCTCTTTCATACGTTCAGGGTAAATTTCTAAATTGGCCACAAGATTAGTAAATTTTTGTAGCATATAATCGATTAGTAGATTGCTATCTGGAATAATAATGCGTTCGGCAGACGAATGAGATATATCTCTCTCGTTCCATAAGTTCACATTTTCTAAAGAAGTCAGCGCATTCCCTCGCACTACTCGCGCCAGTCCACAGATTCTTTCACTGATTATAGGGTTTTTTTTATGGGGCATAGCCGAGGATCCTTTCTGCCCTTCAGCAAATTTTTCTTCTACCTCATAAATTTCTGTCCTTTGTAAGCTCCTTATCTCGGTAGCAAATTTTTCTAAAGAACTGGCTATTACTGCCAGAACATTTAAATAAAAAGCATGCCTATCTCGTTGAATAATCTGACTGGAAATCTTTGCTGGACAGAGATCAAGTTTTTCACAAACATATTCTTCCACCTCTGGTTCAAGATGAGCAAAAGTCCCCACTGCTCCCGAGATTTTGCCATAACTTATCTCTTTTTTAGCCATTTTCATCCTTTCCAAATTTCTTTCCATCTCTGAATACCATAAAGCAAATTTAAAGCCTAGAGTTACAGGTTCAGCATGGACCCCATGCGTCCTTCCTGCCATTAAAGTATACTTATGTTCTAAGGCTTTTTCTCTTAATATTTTCATTAAATTTTCTATATCTTCTACAATTATCTCGGCCGATTGCTTTAACCTCAGAGCTAAGGAAGTATCCAATATATCAGAAGAGGTTAACCCTTGATGAAAATAAGCGGAGTATTTTCCCAGGTTCTCCCCTACCGCAGTAGTAAAAGCTAACACCTCATGTCGGGTTACTTTTTCTATCTCTTCAATGCGATCCAAAGAGTAATGAGCGTTTTTTTGGATATTTTGTAAGGTATCTTGATCAATCTTACCCAAATTACACAAACCCTCACATACTAAAAGTTCTATTTTTAACCATATTTCATACTTTTTTTCCTCTTCCCATATGCTTTTCATTTTAGGGAGAGAATATCGTTCAATCATCATTCCCACCTCTTTTTAGCCGTTAGTGAATAGTTGTTAGTCGTCAGTATTTAGTCAGCCAGTTAGTTACTCGGTTTGCTAGTTAACTGGGTAACCGGCAAACTGGTAAACTGGGTCACTATATACCCGAGATACAAGTTACAAGAAACGATTTAAGTTATGGTTTTGTGCTTTTCGTTTTTCGCTATACACTATACATTATACTCTATCTGATAGAATGAAATACTATTATTTTGGTTATTTAAATATTTTTTCTCTAATAATAGTTTGATTTCTTTCTGGACCAAGAGATACAATAACTACTTTAGTTTTCAATATCTCTTCTATCCGTTTAATGTAAGCTTTTAATGGTTCAGGGAGATCCTCATATTTAGTTACCCGGGAAACATCAACTTTCCACCCCTCCATTTCTTCATATACAGGGACACAATTCTGTAAAACTTCTAAATAAGGAGGAAACTCTTCTATCGTTTCCCCCTTATATTTATATGAGGTACATATTTTGACCTTATCCAGATTACTCAGAACATCTATTTTGGTTAAAACAAGGCGGTCCATGCTATTAATCCTAATAGCATACTTTACCACTACTGCGTCAAACCATCCACATCTTCGAGGTCTTCCCGTAGTGGCTCCAAACTCTCCTCCTTTTTGCCTTAAATATTCCCCTAATTCATCTTTTAGCTCGGTGGGAAAAGGCCCGCTCCCTACCCTAGTAGTATAAGCCTTTGCTACACCCAGAACTCCATCTATTTTGGTAGGACCTATACCCGTCCCAGTACAAGCACCCCCGGCAATAGAATTAGAGGAAGTTACATAAGGGTAAGTACCATGGTCAATATCTAAGAGGGTGCCTTGAGCCCCTTCAAACAATACTTTTTTACCTTCCTCGATGGCCTGATTTAACCTTAAAGAGACATCAACCAGATATTTTTTAAAGATACGCCCGTATTCTAAATATTCGGTTATTAGTTTTTCCTGCTCTTCCTCGGATACTTCCTCTCTATTGTATAGCTTATTAAAAATTTCATTCTTTTCCTTAAGATTAGTCCCTAATTTTTCCACTAAAGTTTTTTCTTCAATTAAATCTGCCATCCTTATTCCGCTACGAGCAACTTTATCTATATAAGCCGGTCCGATGCCCCTTTTAGTAGTCCCTATCTTATCCTTACCCCTCCACTCCTCTTTTATCTCATCTAAAATTTTATGATAGGGCAAAACTAAATGAGTTTTGTAATCTATAAATAAATTATCTTCAACTTCTATCCCCTTTTTTCTTAAATCTTCTATTTCTTGTAACAATAATTGGGGCTCTACTACTACTCCACTACCAATAAAACATTTTTTGCCCTGATGTAAAATACCTGAAGGTATGAGATGAAAGATAAATTGTTTACCCTCCTTTACTACCGTATGGCCTGCATTAGATCCTCCTTGATACCGGACTATCATATCAACTTTTTCCGTAAGCAGATCAATAACCTTCCCTTTTCCTTCGTCCCCCCACTGAGATCCCACTACTACTAATGTAGACATCTTATTCAAAAGATCCATCCTTTCATAATTTTTGTCTATCTTCAATTATTGGTAATTATTCAGATATTAAATTAAGTTATTTATTAGCGTTAGCCAGTTAACTAGTAAACTGGCTAACTGGTTAACTGGGTAACGGTTATGTGACTAATAAA
>DFYM01000016.1 GCA_002383355.1 Candidatus Immundihabitans aquiphilus
CACCAGAGAACCGTCCCCTGTTCTAGTGATGTTCTAGTTGGAACAACATCGAGAGATACAGTATGAGGCAAGGCCGTAAATATCAACTCTGAATCATTCGTTATTACTTCTAAATCAAGTGATATAAGCTCTTTATCTAATTGATTTTTAAATTCCGGGAAAACGGCAGCAATATTCTGACCAACATAGCTGGCTGAGACCAAATGGGTTAGTTCCACCTGAGGATGTTTTAATAATATTCTAATCAGCTCTTTCCCTGAATAACCAGTTGCCCCAATAATACTAACTCTTATTTTCTCCATCTCTTTCCTCCACCTTTTTTTTATTATTCTTTAAATCATTAAGGCATTTTCAAAATTAGCTTTCTATTACCCCTGAGCTACTAACAAAATGATTTTTATACTTTATAATAGTCCCAACTTTCCACCTTCAAATCTTCCAGTTTAACCTCGCTTAAGGCTTCCACAAATCTTTTGGCAAAGGTAATATTAGTAATTAAAGGAATATTAAAGTCAACAGCCTTCCTTCTGATAATATAATCATTATCCAATTCCACCGTTTCGGTATTTTTGGGTATATTTATAACCAAATCAATCTTTCTATTAACAAGATAAGTAATTACGTTTGGTTCCCGCTCTTCGGAAGGCCAATAAAGCACTTCCGCCTCTATACCATTTTCCTTCATGAAATTGGCGGTCCCTCTGGTAGCATAAAATTTATAATTCATCTGTTTTAATATTCTGGTGCTTTCTAAAAATTCAACCTTACTTTCCAGTGGACCGGTAGATAACAAGATATTCTTTTTAGGCAACCTAAATCCAACGGAAATAAGACTCTTCAGAAAGGCCTCATTAAAATCATCTCCTAAACAGGCTACCTCTCCGGTAGATACCATCTCCACTCCCAGTACCGGGTCAGAACCTTTTAATCTGGAGAAAGAAAACTGAGGTGCCTTTACCCCTACAAAATTTAAATCAAAGAAAGAATAATTATTCTCCGGTACTTCTTCCCCCATAATAATTCGAGTGGCTAGGTCAATAAAATTTAATTTAACCACTTTAGAAACAAAAGGAAAACTTCGAGAAGACCTCAAGTTACACTCAATGACCTTAATCTTGTTATCCTTAGCAATAAATTGAATATTAAATGGCCCACTAATCTGTAGCGACTGGGCTATTTTTCTGGTAACTATTTTGATTTTACGCAGAGTTTCCAGATAAGTCCTTTGTGGTGGTAAAACAATGGTCGCATCTCCAGAATGAACTCCGGCATTTTCAATATGTTCGGAAATGGCATAACAGATTAGTTTCCCATTCTTAGCTACCGCATCTACTTCAATTTCTTTTCCGTTCACAATAAACTTGCTAACTACTACTGGATAATCCTTACTGACATTGGAAGCCTTTTTAAGATACTTAGTTAATTCTCTTTTATTTAAAGCAATACTCATAGCTGCCCCACTAAGAATATAACTGGGACGAATTAGCACAGGATATCCCACTTGTTCGGCAAATTTTTCCGCTTCCTCAATGCTGGTCAATTCCTCCCAGGCTGGCTGGTCAATCTGCAGCTTATCAAGTAAAGAGGAAAATTTATGGCGATCTTCAGCAGTATCAATATTTAAGGGATCTGTCCCCAACACTTTGATATTGGCCTGGCTGAATCTCAAGGCTAGATTATTGGGAATTTGACCTCCCATTGAAATAATAATTCCTAAAGGTCTTTCCTTTTCATAGATATCCAATATTCTTTCCAAGGTAAGTTCCTCGAAATAGAGTTTATCGCAGATATCATAATCGGTGCTTACCGTTTCTGGATTGTAATTAATCATAATGGTAGAATAGTTTAATTTCTTCAAAGTTTTTACGGCATTAACACAACACCAATCAAATTCTACCGATGAACCAACCCGATAGGGCCCTCCTCCCAGAACAATCACCTGATTTTTCTCTTGAAAGGTTAGATCATCTTCCTGGCCATGATAAGTAAGATAGAGATAATTAGTCTTTGCTGGATATTCAGCGGCTAAGGTATCTATCTGTTTTACATAAGGTATTATTCCTAATTCTTTCCTTTTCCTTCTTATCGTTAACTCATCACTACCAGTTAATAAAGCAATCTGATTGTCAGAAAATCCCTGTTTTTTAGCCTCTTGCAATAAAGAGGGAGATAATTCTGAACAGGAAAGTTGTTCTAACTTCTCTTTGGTAGTAATAATGTTTTTTATTTTATGTAAAAACCAGGGATTTACTCCAGAAAGTCGGTAAATTTCTGCTAAGGAATACCCACCTTCAATTGCTCTGGCAATGGCAAACATCTTCTTGTCAGTAGGGCTTTTTAACTCTTTTTCTAAATCTTCAAATTCAACTTTATTACCAACCAATCCATACATACCGATATCCAGCATACGAATTGCCTTTTGTAAAACCTCTTCAAAACTTCTGCCAATAGCCATAACTTCACCCACTGACTTCATCTCAGAGCCAATATTGGTATTTACTTTTTTAAATTTCTCTAAATCCCAACGGGGATATTTAAGTACAATATAATCTAAAGCTGGCTCAAAACAGGCTGAAGTAGTACGGGTAATAATATTCTTTAACTCAATAAGTCCGTATCCTAAAGCAAGTTTGGCTGCTATAAAGGCTAGGGGATAGCCGGTTGCCTTGGAGGCCAGGGCTGAACTTCTACTTAAGCGGGCATTAACTTCAATTACCCTATAATCTTCAGAATTTGGATCAAGGGCAAATTGAATATTACACTCACCTACAATCCCTAAATGCCTGATTAATTTTATGGCATAGGACCTTAATTTAAAGTTTTCCGAAGCGCTGATGGTCTGCACCGGTGCTACTACTATGCTCTCCCCAGTATGGATGCCCATAGGATCAACGTTTTCCATAGAACAGACTGCAATGCAGTTATCATAACTATCTCGCACTATCTCGTATTCAATTTCCTTCCAGCCAGAAAGACACTCCTCAATCAAAATCTGTTCGGTGTAGGCAAAGGCCTTCTCAGCAATACTCTTTAATTGACTGCTATTATAAGCAATGCCGGAGCCCAAACCACCTAAGGCATAAGCAATTCTACACATTACTGGATAACCCAATTCTTTTGCCGTATCAAGAGCCTCTTTTACGCTGGTTACCGCATTACTTTTCGGTATTTCCAGATTAATCTCCTGCAATCTTTTACTGAATAATTTACGGTCCTCAGTATCCCTGATTGCCTCTACGGAAGTTCCTAAAACATTTACCTCATATTTTTGGAAGATTCCCTTTTTAAATAGTTCAATCCCCACATTTAAGGCAGTTTGTCCGCCAAATCCCAACAGAATTCCATCAGGTCTCTCTTTTTCGATTATCTTCTCCACAAAATAGTCATTAACTGGAAGAAGGTATACTTTGTCCGCCATATCCTCTGATGTTTGCACGGTAGCAATATTTGGATTAACCAGGATAACCTGAATTTTCTCTTCCTTTAAGGCCTTAATAGCCTGACTTCCACAGTAATCAAATTCACCTGCCTCACCAATCTTTATTGCTCCTGAACCCAATATTAGGACTTTTTTAAACTTCTTTCTTTTTCTAATCATGATATCACTCTCAAAAACATATTAAAGATAAATTCTGTATCATCCGGCCCAGGAGAGGCTTCCGGATGAAATTGTGCTCCAAAAAAAGGTCTGGAGATATGGATAATCCCTTCATTAGTTTGATCATTCACATTAAAAAACCATTCCCTCCAATCCTCTTTTAGGGTATTTGAATCAATACTATAGCCATGGTTTTGTGTGGTAATATAACAACGATTGGTCCCCACCTCTAAGCAGGGTTGATTCTGACCTCGATGGCCATATTTTAATTTATAAGTCTCTGCCCCGGCGGCCAGACCTAATAACTGACAACCAAGGCAAATACCCAAAATTGGGATATTCTTGGCCATAGCTCTTCTAATATTATTTATGGTCAACTCACATTTTCTAGGATCACCAGGACCATTAGAAATAAGAATACCATCTGCTTTTTCAGATAAAAAATCATAATCCCAGGGAACTCTAATAACGGTAATATCTCTTCTTAGAAATGCTTGTAGAATACTATTTTTAACTCCACAATCAACCAGAATGATTCGTTTCTTACCTTTTTCATAAACAATCGGTTCTTTAACACTTACCTCCGGTACTAAATTGTTATTATTGGTATTATTAGGGTCCTGGAATTCTGTTATCTTCTTCTCATCGTTGGGAATGTGGGTAATAATTTTTCCTAACATGCTACCTTTCTCTCTTAATATTTTAGTTAACTTCCGAGTGTCAATTCCAGATAGAGCGGGTATCTGATTTTCCTTAAGCCACTCTGAGAGAGACTGCTCTGTATTCCAATGATAATAATTTTCACTATATTCTGTAACAACCAGAGCTTTGACCTGTATTTTCTCTGATTCAAAATACTTCAGAAGATTGTTCTCTCTAACTGGAAAAGGAACACCATAATTTCCAATTAAGGGATAGGTAAATACCACTATCTGCCCCTGGTAAGAGGGATCCGTTAAACTCTCAGGATAACCAATCATACCAGTGTTAAAAATAACCTCTCCTGATACTATTTTTCTTGCTCCAAATAGCTTCCCGAAAAAAACAGAACCATCTTCTAATAATAATTTAGCACTGCCTACTTCTTTATCGATTTCTTTATCTATTTTTTTATATATTGCTTTATCCATCTCTTTATCCATAAAATCCCCCCAAAAATAAAAAATCTCGTCCCGGATAATTTATTTATTTATTATCCTGAGGGACGAGATAGGTAATTTAAATTCTCGCGGTGCCACCCAATTTGAATAAGTTATTCATCGGTACAACATACATTAATTATCTAATTAATATAATAATAAGATATTCAGGGGGCTTCGCCCCCTGAAACCCCTCAAAGATAATACAATTCAAAAAAATTCTATCTTGTTTTGCCAACGAGATATTCAAGGGGAAGGATTCCCCTCTTAAGAGGGGAATCCCGAAGGGATGGGTGTTCCTCTTGAAATCTCCTTTATTCCCATTTTAATCTTATTATTCTCACTAAATAAAAAGAGTATATTACCCTTCCATATCTTGTCTTACTAAATTTTTTATAACAAATCAATCCCTTATCTTGAGGTATCGGAATTTCAATAATTCCGATACCTCAAGATAATTAAATGGTTCAGGTGATATATTGTAGTCTTAATAACAAAAAAATCTCGTCCCTTACTGTTCTTTTGAAATCAGTTTTTAAGGACGAGACTATCTATTTAATCTCGCGGTGCCACCTGGATTTGGATAAATAACTTATCCCACTCATTATCAGTCTATAAAGGTAACCACCCTATCTAATCTAATATACTCAATGGCATACGGGCTTTCTTTTCGGTTGACCTTAGCTGAGATAATTTCACCATTATATCTCTCTCTAAAAAGGCCAGGTCTAACCTAATTCTGCCCTGTAACAATATTAATATTTATTTTGAAAATAATAATAAACGAAATATCAGTTTCTGTCAAATTTTTTTTAAATAGTTAGCGTTATCCACCACCTGAGGGAGGAAAGATGCTCACTTCATCACCGTCGGGTCTTTGACAGTTACATGAAGAAAAATTGTCTGAAAGCCTTGATACAGGCTTATTTTTTTGTCAAATTTTAAAAATAACTATTGCACAATATGTCACAATTAAGTACTATACCAATATGAGGTGGGTATTATGAGACTGCAAGTTTCCAAATCCAAAAATGCTGCTTCCTTGTATGTTATAAAATCTGTCTATGATAAGGGCAAACGTACCAACAAGGTTGTAGAAAAGCTTGGAACCTATGAGGAACTTAAAACTAAGTTAAATGGCAAAGACCCCTACGAGTGGGCAAAGGAATATGTCGAAGAACTGAACCGCCGTGAAAAAGAAGGGCATGAACCTGATGTTATTACAAGATATTCGCCATATAAGCAGATTGAGAAGGATGAAAGGCATTGCTTTAACGGCGGCTATCTTTTCTTGCAGCAGATATACTATGAACTTGGACTGCATAAGCTATGCAAAGATCTTTCTCGAAAATACAAATTCAATTTTGACTTGAATTCTATCCTTTCCAGACTGATTTATTGCAGGATACTATTCCCTTTATCAAAACTTGCTACCTTTGAGGAATCAAAAAAGTTTATTGAGCAGCCCAATTTTTATTTGCATCAGATATATAGGGCTCTTGAATACCTCGCCAAAGAAACTGATTTTATCCAGTCCTCTTTATATGAAAACAGCCTGAAAATCTCAAAGAGAAATACCGGTGTGCTTTATTATGATTGCACCAATTATTTTTTTGAAATTGAAGAAGAAGACGGTAAAAAACAATATGGTCCATCAAAAGAACACAAGCCAAACCCAATCATTCAGATGGGTTTATTCATGGACGGAGATGGCTTCCCTCTTGCTTTTAGTATTAATAGGGGAAATATGAATGAACAACTTACATTAAAGCCCTTGGAAAAGAAAATTTTATCTGATTTTGGGCTTTCTAAGTTCATCATATGTACGGATGCAGGCCTTTCTTCAGAAGGTAATCGAAAGTTTAATGATAAGGATGGACGTGCTTTTATTACCACGCAGTCTATCAAAAAATTGAAAGGACACCTTAAAAAATGGGCTCTTGCTTCAACTGGATGGAAACTTCCGGGTAGTGAAAAAACATATGATATTTCTAAACTTGATGAGATGATAGAAAAAGCTAATGATAAAGACAAAGAGAAAATACGGGCCAAGGTTTTTTACAAGGACCGCTGGATTAAAGAAAATGGTCTTGAGCAGAAGCTGATTGTTACATACTCTATCAAATACAGGGATTACATGCGTAAGATACGAAAATGCCAAATAGAACATGCTCTAAAAACAATAGATGACCACCCGGAGTCAATAAAGAAATTCAGACAAAACGATTACAAAAGATTTATTCATAAGACAAGCTGTACTGCCGACGGAGAGGTTGCAGAAAAAGAAATATACAGCATTGATACCGATCTAATCAAGAAAGAGGAAGCCTTTGATGGTTTTTATGGGGTTTGTACAAACTTAGATGATGATGTATCTGAGATTATCAAGGTGAATAACAGAAGATGGGAAATAGAAAAATGTTTTAGAATCATGAAAAGTGAGTTCAAGGCAAGACCTGTATACCTAAGCAATGAGGACAGGATAGAAGCACATTTCATCACCTGCTTTATATCCCTTATTATTTACAGGTTTCTCGAAAAGATGCTTCATGAAGAATTCACCTGCCATGAGATTATCAGTGAATTGCAAGAGATGAATTTCAAGGAAATCAATGGCGAAGGTTATGAACCGATATACACAAGAACAGATTTTACTGATGCTTTACATGAAGCTTTTGGCTTCCACACTGATTACCAGATTGTTACTACAAAAGAAATGAAAAAAATTATTAAAGGCACCAAAGGGAAATGACATTGTGCATTTTTTTATACACACTAAAGAGCTCAAATCCCAGTATTACCAATGGGTTTCAAGCTCTTTATGCCCTTCAACTGTCAAAGATGGGATATTATACTATATTAGTTTAAAAAAATCCTGCTTTTTCAGTAATAGGAGTAAGGGGAAAATTTTTATCCTCTTATCCATAACTCTAACCTCTCTTTTTCTTCCTCTAATCTCCTTTTCTCTTGAGCCTCGTCTTTAAAACTCGCATAAAGATGTAAAATTGGTTTATCGCTATCCGGAAGGACAAAGACAAAGCCTTCCTCCTCNNGATTTTCCCCTTTAGTTCCCAGGGGCAAGGTATCTCTATATGCCGTGGGTCCCTCTCCGGGGTCCCTTCTTTTAATTCCGTAAGGCTAACTCCTACTTTAGATAAAAGCTCAATTAATTTTCCCACGGTAAACATTCCGTCAAAGAAGGGGAGGAAAGAACGGAAGACAAAACCTCCTAAATTATCTACCGTTAATTCTGTCTTAAACCCTTCTCTTATTAAATTACTCGGTAAAGTCCCCGACCAGTTTATTTCTACTTGAGATTCCTTTAAAAATTCTTCCAGTTCAAAAGAAGAATTTACCGGAAGGGTAATAGAAAGATTTTCAGTAACCGACTTCAGAAGTTTTACCAGGATAGCCACTAATCGGGTATTGGAAAAGATCTCTCCACTTTTATCAACAACAAAGACCTTTTCTCCACCGGCATCCAGGAGTATCCCCCCATCTGCTTCCAGAGACTTCACCACTACCGAGATATTCTGTAAAGCCCGGCAAAACTCCGGATAGGACCTTACTGACCTTTTTCCGTCCATATAGGCATTGAGAGAAATAATCTCCAGGCCAAAATCTCCCATTATGCTGGGAAAAAATAAAACCGAGGGACCAAAGGAATAGTCGATTACCCATTTTAAACCAGAATTTTTAATTACCCGAAGATCAAGGTTTTCCAAATAAAAATCTCTATAGGATTCTGCTACTCTCGGCGGGATCTCTAACCTCCCTATCTCCTCAATATCGGCCCGGTAAAACTCTTCTCTGTAAAAAATCCTTTCTATCCCCTGCTGACTGCTGGAGGAGAGGTCAAATCCCTCTTTATCAAAAAACTTAATATCAATAAGATAAGGATCATAAGGAGACCTCCGAATATAAACCCCTCCGTTTCCGCTCATCGATCTTATGGCAAATCTTTCCAGAGGTAGAGGAGAAGCCCTTAAGTCAAATACATCTACCCCGCTCCCCATCAAGCCAGAGATCATGCCCCTCCTAAACATTCTCGAAGATTCATGGGCATCCCTGCCGGTAAACACCTTAGTACCTTTACCTAGATAGGTCCCGTAAGCGCAACCCAGCTTGGTTACCAACTCGGGAGTTATCTCCATATTGTTGGTACCTACAATCCCATAGGCACCAAAAAGAACTCCTCTCCAGGTTTCTCCTCCAACAAAACTACTGGAGACAATGGCATTATCCTGGACCTTTTTGTTGGGCCAGATATAAACTCCGTGATTTAATTTTACCCCTTTGCCAATAGCACAATTATCAGCTACCACATTTTCTCCTTCTAAAAAGGAATTAGCCCCCAATTTTACCTTTTGGCCGATGATGGAATCATATATCTTGGCATTATCATCCAGGGAGGTATTCTCCCAGATGATGCTATCTTGAATCTCTACCCTATCGCCGATTTCTACCTCATCTCCAATAAAGGAGTTAATTATTCTACTGCTTGCCCCAATTTTTACCCTGTCTCCCACTACTATAGTCCCTTTTAAATCTTCAAAATTTTTAAGGCTGGACTCTTTGCCCACCCAGATCCTGCTCTTCCCCTTCTCCACTCTTTTACCTTCTATCTCTACCTCTACTGTCCCCTGGATAATATTCCGATGCACTCCCTTATAATCCTTTATATTACCTATATCTCTCCAGTAACCGTTGGCTACATAACCGTAAAGAGGAAGTTTTTTGCCTAAAAGGAGAGGAAAAAGATTGCGAGAAAAATCAAATTCTTTTAAATCGGGTATAAACTCAAAAATTTCGGGTTCCAGCATATAGATACCGGTATTTATGGTATCAGAGAATACCTCGCCCCAGGAAGGTTTTTCTAAAAAACGGGTAATCCTACCTTCCTGATCGGTTAGAACAATCCCAAAGGGTAGAGGATTTTCTACCCGGGTAAGGGTTATCGTCGCCAGGGATTTCTTTCTCTGATGAAAGGACTGGACCTCGGAGAGATTAAAATCGGTCAGGAGGTCACCTGAGATTACCAGAAAGGATTCTTTGAGCCTATCTTTAGCTAAGGCCACTGCCCCTGCCGTACCCAGATCTTCGCTGGAAGTAATATATTCCAGATTAACCCCGAAATCTTTCCCCTCTTTAAAATATCCTTTAATGATTTCGGGCTGATGATATAAAATTGCTATCAAATCATCAAAATTATACTTTTTTAAGAGTTTTAAAATATGAGCCATTATCGGCTTATTAGCCACCGGGACCATAGGTTTGGGTCGATTAATCACCAGAGGCCTTAATCTAGTACCAAATCCTCCCGCCATTATCACTGCTTTCATTTTATTGCTCCTTAATTTTATTATAAAGCCTTACATACTCCTGAGCTGAAGAAACCCAGGAATAATCGCATTTCATCCCTGCTTCTTGTATCCGGCGATAAACCTTCTGGTCAGCAAAAATTCTTATCGCCCTCCTTAGGGCTTCTAAAAGTTCAAAGGAGTCGTAATCATCAAAAGTAATTCCATTTCCACAAGCAGTTTTCTCGTGATAATTTTGAATGGTATCCTTAAGCCCCCCTGTTCTTCTTACTATTGGTACGGTCCCATACTTTAGCGCAATTAGTTGTCCCAGACCACACGGCTCAAATTTAGAGGGCATAAGAAAAAAATCGCTGGCCGCATAGATTTGATGAGCAAGTTCCTCATCAAATCTTATGAGGGGGATAAATTTTTCCTTATAAATTTCTCCCCATCTCTTTAATTGGTTTTCGTCTTCTATCTCTCCCGTTCCCAGAATTACGAGGTTTAAGGGAAGTTTCATTAATTCGGCAAAACTGGCTAATAAAATATCAAAACCCTTCTGGGGAGTAATCCTCGAGATCATAGAAAATAAAGGCTTTTCTGAGTCAAAGGCCACCCCCAAATCTTTATAAAGGTACTTTTGGTTTTCTCTTTTCTGGTGAATAGTTTTTAAGGAAAAGGGGACTTTGATATATTTATCCTTTTCTGGATTCCAATAAGTATAATCAATCCCGTTAATTATCCCGGTAAGGTAATCCCTTCTCTTCCCTAATAAATTATGCAGACCACAACCCGACTCTTCTTTCTGAATTTCGCGGGCATAACTGGGGGAAACGGTATTGATAAAATCAGAAAAGATAATCCCCCCCTTCAAAAAATTTACCTTCCCGTAAAATTCCAGTGCCTCCATATGAAATAAACTTTCCGGTAAATTTATGGCTGGTAAAATTTCTCTATCAAAAATGCCCTGAAAGGAAAGATTATGGATGGTGAGCAAGACCTTTTCTTTTCTTTCCGGATAATAAAGTTTTTTATAGACCGGAAGAAGAGAAGTTTGCCAGTCTTGAATATGGATAAGATCACCGCCCCCTAAGGCAAAAATAAACTGGAGCACCGCTAAAGAGAAGAAGGAGTAGCGAAGATAGTTATCTTCATAATCTCTCCCCTTTTCCGTATAGATCCCCTCTCGGAAAAAAAGTTCATCGTTTTCTAAAAAATAGGTAGGAAACTCGGCATTAGCCTTATCCTGGTAAAAAGAATAGGGAAAAGTTTTCCCTCCTAAAGAAAGATTACCAGAAAAAACCCGGTCTAAAGGAAGCCTCTTTTCTTTAATCCCCTTATAAAGGGGGAGAATTAAAGAAACTTCCAGGGATAAAGCTTTAAGATATTTGGGGAGGGTACCACTCACGTCACCAAGACCACCGGTTTTAACATAAGGGGTAGCCTCTGAGGTAACTAAGTAGACCTTCATAGTTTAACCTCCCGCAAATAGGCTGCCGTCTCCTCGGGTTTGGTAGGATTGATATAAAACCCGGTAGCCCATTCAAAGCCGGCAACCTCGGTTAAACGGGGAGTAATCTCTATATGAAAGTGATAATAGTTAAGATTCAGATCATCCAGAGGCGCAGTATGAATCATCAGATTAAAAGGTGGCTCCTCCAGCCCTTTAGTTAATCTTTGCAAGGTCCTTTTTAAAATCTGAGCCAGATGGGAAAACCCGCTTCTGGTAATTTGAGTATAATCAGAAATATGTTCTTTGGGTAAAATACATAATTCAAAGGGGAAACGGGGAGCAAAAGGAACAAAGGAGACAAACCCTTCATTCTCTTCTACTAACCTCTCTCTATCCTCGATTTCCTGTTTAATGATGTCACAAAAGATACATCTATCCTTATATTCAAAATATTGTTTTGAACCCCCCAGTTCCTGCGTTACTCTCAAGGGAACGATAGGAAGGGCCATAATCTGAGAATGGGGATGTTCAATAGAAGCACCAGCCTGAGGACCTTTATTTTTGAATACCAGAATATACTTAAATCTCTTATCCTTTCTCAGATCGATCATCCTATCTCTCCAGGCCCATAAAATTTCTTCTATCCCCTTCTCCGGCATATCGTAAATTTCCTCATTATGATTCGGGGTCTCTACTACTACCTCATGAGCTCCTACCCCGTTCATCATATCATATAACCCTATCCCCCTTTTATCCAATTCTCCTTCAATCCTTAAGGCAGGAAACTTATTGGGAACCACCCTTATCCACCATCCCGGTTCATCTTTTTTAGTCCCCGGACTCCTATAACTCATAATCTCTGGTGGGGTCATCTTTTCGTTCCCTGCTTCAAAGGGACATTTAGAAAGGTCAGTTTTAGATTCTTCTTTGGCTATTTTATAATCCATAGGTCGAAGGGCCCTCTCGGTAGAAATAATTACCCATCTTCCGAGTATGGGATCTTTTCTTAATTCCGGCATACTTTTCTCCCTTTTTAATTTTTATAAAATCAGCGAGCGATTCTATTATAAATTATTATAAACAAGTATATTATTTATAACCACCATCTCACTACAGGATTTTTCCCTTATAATAAATTTAATGCTTGAAACATCTTATTCCGGTAAAGACCATAGCCACCTGGTGGGCATTAGCAGTCTCGATCACTTCCTCATCCCGGATGGAACCGCCAGGTTGAATGATAGCCTTTACCCCCGCTTTAGCCGCTCCCTCTACCCCATCTCTAAAAGGGAAGAAGGCATCAGAGGCCAGGTACGACCCCTGGGCACGTCCTTCTGCTTTCATAATGGCTATCTTTACCGCATCTACCCGACTCATCTGCCCAGCACCAATACCTACGGTCTGCTTATTTTTAGTTAAAACAATGGCGTTAGATTTCACCTGTTTAACTACTCTCCAGGCAAATAAAAGCTCTTCCAATTCCTCGGGGGTCGGTTCTCGGTGAGTTACCACCTTCAAATCTTTGAGGGTGATCTCTTTACTATCCCTATCTTGAACCAGAAAGCCACCGGGTATTTTTTTAAACTCCTTTAGCTGCCTATCTCTTCGGCTTAAGTCTCCTACTTTTATTAAGCGACAATTCTTTTTTAGCCTTAAGCTATTTAAGGCCTCTTCTTCAAAATCCGGGGCCAAAATTGCCTCTACAAAAGTAGATTCTTTAATTAAATTAGCCAACCTTGTTCCTACTATCCGGTTTAGACCGATAATACTACCATAAGCCGAAAGGGGGTCCCCCTGATAAGCTTTCTGGTAAGCCTCTTCAATAGTGGAGGCACTGGCCAGCCCACAAGGATTGGTATGCTTCACCAGGACAGCGGTAGGCTCTTCAAAATCTTTAACTATCTCTAAGGCTGCTCCTAAATCTACTAAATTATTAAAAGATAATTCTTTACCCCCTAATTGCTCTGCCTCTCCTAAATTGGCTTCTTCTACTAACATCTCTCGGTAGAAAGAGGCAGTTTGATGAGGATTTTCTCCGTAACGTAGGTCTAAAACCTTTTTACCCACTAAATTCAGGGTAGGGGGAAAAGTCGCTGGTTCTTTAAGTAATTTTTTTCTTAAATAATGAGCAATCACCCCATCATAGAAAGAAGTATGTTCAAATACCTTGGTAGCCAACTGTTCTCTGGTCGCTAAAGATATCTCTCCCTGATTTTTTCCCAATTCGGCTAAAATTAGCGGATAATCTTGAGGATCTATTACCACCGCCACGTCAGGGTAATTTTTGGCGGCAGCTCTTAAAAGGGAAGGTCCCCCTATATCAATATTTTCCAGAGCCTCGGCCAGCTCTACCTCTTTCCGGGAAATAGTCTCTAAAAAAGGATACAGGTTTACTACCACCAGATCTAGCGGCTCTATAGCCTGTTCTTTTATTTCTTGTTGATGGAGAGGGTCTCCTCTTTTGGCTAATATCCCGCCAAAGATAAGGGGATGCAAAGTTTTAACCCTCCCTTCCAATATTTCGGGGAAACCCGTTACTTCGGAAATTAATTTTACTTTAACTTCAGCACTCTTTAATAATTGAGCGGTCCCCCCCGTAGAGATAATTTCAATTCCTAATTCTTCCAGACCTTTAGCCAGGTCGATAATCCCTGCTTTATCCGATACACTGATTAAGGCCCGTCTTACTTTAGTCATTTTTTCTTTCCCTCCTCTCTTCTTCTTCTTCTTTCTCTTCTTCCGTCCTTCTTGAATCGGCATTAGAGTCGATTCCTCTTTTTATTTTTTAGCCGGACCCCTCACTTATTTTAAAGCACCAATTTAATTTATAATTTTTCTCTGGGGGTTCATTACTTTTAGAAGTAAATTCTTATTAAAAGCAATTATTTATCTCAGGGCTTTCAAGGCAATATCCTGGCGGTAATACATCCCTTCAAAATAAATTTCTTTTACTCCCTCGTAAGCCTTCTCTCTGGCCTTAGCTATAGTTTTATCCCAGGCTGTTACCCCAAGGACCCTCCCTCCGGCAGTAACTACTTTCCCCTCCTGAAATTCGGTACCCGCATGAAAGACGATAATCTCTTCTTTCTTCTCCAATCTTTCCAGACCAGTGATAACTTTCCCCTTTGGATACTCTCCCGGATACCCGCGGGAAGCCATTACTACGCATACCGCAGCTTTATCTTCCCATTGAAGGTCAATTTTGTCCAGCGTCCCTTCTGTCACCGCCATTAATATATCTATGAGATCGGCTTTCAAGCGGGGCAAGAGGACCTGGGTCTCCGGGTCACCAAAGCGGGCATTAAATTCTAAAACTTTCGGACCCTGGGGGGTCAGGATCAGGCCGGCATAAAGCACTCCTTTATACTCTCTCCCTTCCCTCTTTAACCCTCGCACAGCAGGTTTTAAAATTTCTTCTAAGACTCTCTGATTTAATTCTTCAGAATAAAAGGGGACCGGGGAATAAGCCCCCATCCCTCCGGTATTTGGTCCCCGGTCGCCATCAAATATCTTTTTGTAGTCTTGAGAAGGGACCATAGGTACTACAGTCTCCCCGCTACAAAAAGCCAAAATCGATACTTCTTCCCCGGCTAAAAACTCCTCAATTACTACCCGTCTACCGGCCTCTCCCAATTTCTTTTCCTTCATTAAGGCATCTAAAGCCTCTCTGGCCTCTTCTAAATTTTTTACGATAAATACTCCCTTGCCCGCCGCTAAACCATCGGCTTTTATTACTACCGGAAAGGTCTGTGCTTTTAGATAAGTCCAGGCCTTTTCGCTATCTTCAAAGACCTCATAATTAGCCGTAGGTATATTATATTTTTTCATTAAATGTTTGGAAAAAACTTTGCTCGACTCAATCTCGCTAGCTTCTCTGCTCGGACCAAATATCGGCAAACCCTTCTGGTTAAACTCATCGACTATCCCCTGGGCTAAAGGTAATTCTGGTCCTACTACTGTTAAATCAATCTTTTCTTTTTGGGCAAAATCCCTTAATTTTTCTAGATGATTCACTGCGATATCGATGCAGCGGGCTAATTTAGAAATACCAGCATTACCAGGGGCACAATAAAGGCAGGAAACTTTCGGACTTTGAGCAATTTTCCATATTAGGGCGTGTTCTCTCCCTCCACTACCAATTACCAATACCTTCATCTTCCGTAGTCCGCTCCTAATTTCTCTTCAGCATTAAACTGGTTCGATTTATCGAACCTCTGTTTATTTTTATAATTTTTTTAAAATGATTACTGAATATAAACTCTTCTCCCTTTAATGAGCAATCTGCCTTGAGCAAATAGCTGAATAGCCTGGGGATAAATCTGGTGTTCCTCTTTTAAAATTCTCTCCGCTAAAGATTCTTCAGTGTCCTCATCTTTTACCTCCACGGCCCTTTGCAAAATGATAGGACCAGAATCTACCCCTTCATCCACAAAGTGCACCGTACAGCCAGAGATCTTTACTCCATATTCAAGAGCCTGCCTCTGAGCATTTAGTCCCGGGAAAGAAGGAAGTAAGGCGGGATGAATATTCATTATCCTATTTTTATAAACTTTTATAAAATAGGGAGTTAAGATTCGCATATAGCCAGCCAAAACTACCAGTTCAACATTCTTCTCCTTTAAATATTCTACTATCTTCTTGTCATAATCTTCCCTATTTTTAAAGCTTTTAAAATCCACATAGCGGGTCTCCAGATTATTTTGCTCCGCTCGCTTAAGGGCATAAGCCTCCCGATTATCGCTAAGCACTATACTGATCCTACCTTCAATTTTCCCCTCCTGGATAGCCTCTATTATCGCCTGTAAATTAGTCCCCCGGCCAGAAACTAACACCCCCAGGTTAATCACGGGCATTCACTCTCCCCTTTAACTTTAAAATATAAAAATAAAAACTATCCGCCTTTTCCTTGCCTCACTTACTTACGGTACGACCAATAAGATAGGAAGGAAAATTCATCTGGTTAAGTTCTTTAATGATTTTTGCGGTTTGATCTGATTTTACTATCAGGGTCATACCGATCCCCATATTAAAAGTACGATACATTTCTTCCTCCGCTATTTCCTCTTCTTTTTGAATTAAAGAAAAAATAGGAGGCTTAGGCCAGCTTTCTTTATTGATCTGCACAGAGATCCCCTCAGGTAAAATTCGGGGAACATTTTCGGTCAGTCCCCCCCCGGTGATATGAGCTATCCCTAAAATCCTGTATTTTTCTGCTAAATATAAAAGGGGTTGGACATAAAGGCGGGTAGGGGTAAGTAATTCTTCTCCCAGGGTCCTTCCTAAAGAAGGCACTATCTTGTCTAAATCATACCCTCTTTCTTCCAATAAAACTTTGCGCACCAAAGAAAAACCATTGCTGTGTAATCCAGCAGAAGCCAAACCTATAATTTCATCTCCGGCTTTAATCTCTCGGCCATCTATTATCTTACTCTTTTCTACTATTCCCACGGCAAAACCAGCTAAATCGTATTCCCCTTCGGCATATAAACCCGGCATTTCCGCCGTCTCTCCACCTAATAAAGCACATTGAGAAATTTTGCACCCTTCGGTAATCCCCTCGAGAAGTTCCAACATTACCTTTTCAGACAGTTTACCCATAGAAATATAATCCAAAAAAAATAAGGGTCTTGCCCCACAAGTAAGGACATCATTCACTGACATCGCTACCAAATCTATCCCCACGGTATTATGTTTATTCAAGGCAAAGGCGATCTTTAATTTGGTGCCTACGCCGTCAGTACCGGAAACTAACACCGGCTCTTTATATTCCTGCTCCTGATCAGCCAAAGAAAATAATCCACCAAATCCTCCTATACCCCCTAATACCCCAGGGATAAAAGTACTATGAGCTAAGGGTTTTATTTT
This sequence comes from Candidatus Immundihabitans aquiphilus, assembly GCA_002383355.1. Taxonomy (GTDB): domain Bacteria; phylum Atribacterota; class Phoenicimicrobiia; order Phoenicimicrobiales; family Phoenicimicrobiaceae; genus Immundihabitans; species Immundihabitans aquiphilus. Next base: position 17,359 of record DFYM01000016.1, read on the forward strand.
CTCTACTATTCGATTAGCCAGGCTAATATCTACTCCCGCCTCTTTATAGGATCTTCCCATTTATAAAATTTTCCTTTCTTTGCTCTAGTGCCTGGTTAAATAAAATAGGTTATATTTCTGGAGATTGCTTCGGTCGCTCCGCTCTCTCGCAATGACAGACTAGGGGTTGTTTTGTCGTTACGCTTTTCGCAATAACGTTTTTATTAACCCGAAGGGCAGAATGCCACGGGCTTGCCCTTGAGTATCTATTTTGTCATTGCGAGCCCTGATTTATCNNCGTGGCAATCTCATAACTATCCCACCTTAGTTAACGGAGCACTAATCTGCCAGTCGGCGTGGTCAGTTAGCTGGTTAATTTAGTTTAATATTAATTTATTAATATTCTCGTCTTCAAACGAGCTAACCAAGTAACCCGGTAACCAACTAACTAAGTTTAAGTTTATACTGGATACTCTCCATTAAAACAAGCTAAACAGAAATCGTCGGCCGGGATTTTAGCAAAAATACTACTTAAACCTTCTATACTCAAATAACCTAAACTATCCGCTTCTATCCATTCTTTTATTTCTGCTATCCTATGTTGGGCAGCCCACAAGTGCTCCCTATGAGGGGTATCAATTCCATAAAAGCAGGGCCACCTCACTGGTGGCGAACTTATCCGCACATGAACTTCTCGCGCCCCCGCTTCTTTTACTAATTTTACAATCTGGCGGATAGTGGTCCCCCGAACTATAGAATCATCCACCAGGATTACCCTCTTACCCTCCAATATTTCGGAGAGGGGAGAAAGTTTTATTTTAACCCCCAAATCACGAATTAATTGTTCTGGTTGAATAAAAGTTCTCCCGATATAACGATTCTTGATTAAACCTTCTCCATAAGGGATACCTGATTGGGCAGCATAACCTAAAGCTGCCGAAATACCTGAATCGGGTACGGGGACTACTATATCTGCGGATACCGGATGCTCTTGAGCTAATCTTCTCCCCATCCTTTGCCGAGTTAAAGCCACATTCTCTCCGTATATTTTACTATCCGGACGGGCAAAATATACAAATTCAAAGATACAGATAGCCTTTCTCTCGCTTGGCAAAATTTTAGTTGCCCTTTCCCCTTCTCGGTCAATGACGATCATTTCTCCGGCTTCTACCTCTCGAATAAACTCTGCCCCTAATAGATTAAAGGCACAAGTCTCCGAAGACAAAAGGTAAGAGTTCCCCAATCTCCCTAAAGCCAGGGGACGAAAGGCAAAAGGATCTTTCAGTCCAATTAACTTATCTACGGTCATTACTACTAAAGAAAAGGCTCCTTTTAATTGAGCCGTTACAATTTTAAGGTTCTCTTCGATATTTTCTTCCGGAGTTACCTTGATTAAATTGCTGATTAGCTCACTATCGGTGGAGGAATAACTTTTAATCCCTTCTTCTTTTAATCGGGCTTTTAATTCCGCTTGATTTACCAGATTGCCATTGTGAGCCAGAGAGAAGGCTCCCCCTCGATAATTTTTTAAAAGAGGTTGACTATTTTCCCAGGTATTAGCCCCGGTGGTAGAATATCTTACGTGACCGATGGCGCAATTTCCGGGTAGAGACCTTAGTCTTTCTTCATTGAATACCTCACCTACCAACCCTAAATCTTTGTAGACTAATAGCTTCTCTCCATCGGATACCGCAATACCTGCACTCTCCTGCCCCCGATGTTGAAGGGCATAGAGGGCTAAATAGGTTAATTTAGCCACCTCTAGCGGCATAGAAGCCTCCGGATTAAAAATCCCAAACACTCCACATTCCTCTCGCATTAATCTCTATCTCTCCCCCAAACCTTGGTAAGCTCCTCTACTTTTATATCCAGTAGATGATTAATCTTTAAACTATCTCCCCCGACTTTCCCCAATAACTGAAGAGGGGCTCCATATTTAGCCGCGGCTTCTCTTAAAGAATCTAAATGGTGGGGCGGGAGAGAAACGATAATTCGCGATGGGGTCTCCCCAAAAAGGAGAGCGTCATTACGGATAGTAGTCTTAATTTCCATCTTCGCCCCCTTACCGCCGGTGATACAACATTCCGCTAAAGTTACGGCTAAACCACCATCGGAACAATCATGGGCGGAAGAAATTAATCCCTTTTTAATCGCCTCTCGGCAGGTATCCTGTACCGCTTTCTCCAGGCTCAAATCCAGCTGGGGAGGTAAACCTCTTTCTTTATTATGAAAAATCTTTAGATACTCGCTCCCCCCTATTTCTTCTCTGTTTTCTCCTATTAAAACAATTAAATCATCATCATTCTTGAAGGGCATAGTACAAAGCCGAGTACAATCCTCTATTATCCCTGCCATACCAATTATAGGAGTGGGATAAATTGCCTCTCCCTTACTTTCATTATTCAAACTGACATTACCACTAATCACCGGAATCCCCAGTGCCCTACAAGCCGCACTGATCCCTTTAACCGATTCTTCCAGCTGCCAGAATATCTCCTCTTTTTCGGGATTGCCAAAATTAAGATTATCGGTTACTGCCCGGGGCTCTGCTCCTTTGCAAGAAAGATTACGGGCTGCTTCGGCAACCGCCATTTCCCCTCCCACAAAAGGATCAAGGTAACAGTACCTGCCATTGCCATCGGTGGTAAAGGCAATCCCTTTTTTACTCCCTTCAATTTTTAATACACCGGCATCGTCTCCTGGAAATAATATGACTTCCGTACCTTTAGCACTTATTTTTTGGCAGTCACGGTAAATCCACTCTTTGCTCGCGATATTGGGTGAGGCTAATATTTTTAACAAAGCCTCATTATAATCTTCGGGGGGAATAATTTCTTTCTCCTCTAATTTTTGTCTCTCTTCCAGGTGAGGGGGCCTTTTACCCTGATAATAGCGGATAGGGACACCTTCCGCCAAGGATTTGGCTGGCACTTCTCCTACTATTTTTTCCCCCTCTTTTAGGCGCAAATTACCATCAGAAGTTACTTTCCCTATCACTGCATATTCTATACCCCACTTAGCTAATATTTCCCCTATCTCCCTTTCTTTATCTTGCTGAGCAATTAGCAACATCCTTTCCTGAGTTTCGGAAAGCATAATCTCCCGAGGAGTTATATCTTTTTCTTTTCGGGGCACTAAGGAAAGATCTAATTCTATCCCACAATTTCCTTTGCTCGCCATTTCAGAAGTAGAACTTACTAAGCCAGCTGCCCCCAAATCCTGCATCCCTAAAATTAACCCTTCTTTTGCTAACTCCAAACAGGCCTCTATTAACTTCTTTTCTAAAAAGGGGTTACCCTGCGGGATAGGTGGATGTCCAATTTCTTTTTCTTTTTCTCCCCCTTCTAACTCTCGGGAGGCAAAACTTGCACTTCCTACCCCCTCTCTACCGGTCTTCTCTCCTATTAAAATCACTATACTATCTGTCCCTTGGGCTACCGCAGTTATAATCTCTTCCTTCTTTACCAGACCAACACACATAGCGTTTACCAGGGGATTACCTTCATAACTATCTAAAAAATAAGTTTCTCCCCCTACGACCGGAACTTCAATGCCATTTGCGTAAAAAGCTAATCCCTTCGCTACTTCCTTAACTAAATATTTTACCAGAGGATTCTCCCGGTTTCCAAAGCGGAGAGAACCCAACAGGGCCACCGGGCGGGCACCCATGGCGAGAATNNTCCCTCACCACCCCTCCTAAACCGGTAGCTGCCCCGTGAAAAGGTTCGACGGCGGAAGGATGATTATGACTTTCAATCTTCATTACCATAGCCAGACCTTCCCCTAAATCGATTACCCCGGCATTTTCCCCCGGGCCAAAGAGAACCCATTCTGCCTGGGTAGGAAAGGTTTTTAATAGGGGCTTTGAGCTTTTATAACTACAATGTTCTGACCACATCGCCGAATAAAGCCCTAACTCCACTTCATTCGGCTCCCTTTTTAAAGTTTCTACGATTTTCTGATATTCCCTCTCACTAAGACCATTTTCCTCTAATATCCTTTTTAAATTTGTTTTTTCTTCGCTCATGGCAAATGCCCCCTCTTCTTCTGTCATTGCCACGTCTACCCCTTAACGCTGGTTAAAGGGTAGACGTGGCAATCTCATAACTATCCTACCTTAGTTAACGAAGCACCAGTAACTAACGACCATACCCTATCAACCATCTTAACTGGCCAACCAGCTAACTGGTAAACTGGTAAACTGGTCCCCTATAGCTTGATATCCCTTATCTTCTCGACCATAGCTCTTCTATAATTTTTAATCCTCTCTCTGATTTCCTTATTCTCCACCGCCAATATATGGGCTGCCAATAAGCCAGCATTTTTAGCGTTTCCTATCCCCACCGTAGCCACGGGAATACCCCCGGGCATTTGAACTATAGACAACAAAGAATCAAGCCCTCCCAAGGCTCTGGTCTCCATAGGCACACCGATAACGGGTAAAATAGTTTTAGCGGCAATTACCCCCGGGAGATGGGCTGCCCCTCCTGCACCAGCAATTATCACTTTAAAGCCCCTTCCCTCTAACTGGTCTATATAGGCAAATAATAAATCAGGGGAGCGATGAGCCGAAAGCACCTTTATCTCGTAAGAAATACCTAATTCAGCTAATACTTCTGCTGATTTTTTCATCGTCTCCTGGTCGGAGATGCTTCCCATGATTATTGCTACCTGGTTCTCCATATTCTTCCTCACCTATCTTCCTAAACTTTTTCTATTTTCTTTTATCCATAGATTAATAGATTACTTGATAAGTGAATAACTAACCACAGAGAAAAAAGACTACTTCTTCCTCTCCGTGAATCCCTAAGCTCTACTTTTACTCGTAGCCTATGGTGATTTACCGTCACCTGGTAGAAACGCCCTTACCTATCCCAGAGTTTATATTGGGTATTTATTTATTGGCTTAATATTTTTTGACTAAAATATAACACCAATCTAATATACTGTCAAACCCTCGGTAGGCGTGGTAGGTACCTCAAGACAATTCCAAAAAATAAATATTTTTTTTCTTAGCGGACCTGCCCATCCCCATAGATGATATACTTATAGGTAGTAAGTTCCCGTAAACCCATTGGCCCTCGGGCATGCAGTTTCTGAGTACTTATACCAATTTCCGCCCCCAATCCAAATTCAAATCCATCGGTAAAACGAGTAGAGGCATTTACATAAACAGCAGCAGCATCAATCTCTTCTAAAAATTTTTGGGCTTGGGGGTAACTATTGGTAACTATTGCCTCGGAATGTTTAGTCCCATATTTATTTATATGTTCGATAGCCCTATCTATATCTTTTACTACTTTCACCGCAATTATGTAATCAAGATACTCGGTATGCCAGTCTTCTTCGGTAGCTTCTTTACAGTCCGAAAAGATTCTCTTAACCTCCTCACACCCTCTTATTTCTACCCCTAGATTTTTAAGCACTGGCAGTAGCTTAGGAAGAAATACCTCGGCTACTTTCTCGGCAACCAAAAGGGTTTCCGCGGCATTACATACTGCTGGCCGGCTGGTCTTGGCATTAATTACTATCTTTTCCGCCATTTCCAAATCCGCTTCTTCGTCTACATAAATATGACAATTACCCACCCCGGTCTCAATAGTAGGGATTAAAGAATTTTCTACTACTGTTTTGATGAGAGAAGCACCTCCTCGAGGGATTAACACATCAATATATTCCCTCATCTTCATCATTTCTACGGCACTTTCTCTTCGGGTATCCTCAATAAGCTGAAGAGCCTCCGAAGGGAGGTGAGCCTCTTCTAACCCCTCCTTTAAGACCTTCACCAGGGCTTTGTTAGAATTTATCGCTTCCGACCCCCCGCGCAAAATAACCGCGTTTCCTGATTTAAGACAGAGAGCTGAGGCATCTACTGTAACATTAGGTCTTGCTTCATAAATAATACCAATTACCCCTAAGGGAACTCTTTTTTTGCCTATATAAAGCCCATTTGGTCTTTTTACCATTAGCTCTACTTCTCCCACTGGATCGGGCAGGGTGATAATAGCCAACAATCCGTCAGAAATTGCCTTAAGCCTTTTTTCGTCTAATTTCAATCTATCCAAAATAGCCTCTGACCTTCCCTTTTGTCGGGCAATTTCCAGATCTTTGTTATTATTTTCTAAAATTAACTTTTCTGCTTTTATTAAATTCTCCGCCATAAATTTCAAAGCGGAATTCTTCTGCCCCGTAGAACAATGGGCCATAGCGAAAGAAGCTAATCTTGACTGCTGACCAATTATATTTAGATTATTCATTAGTTAGCACCTCTTTTCCTCTTCGGGGTAAAAAAACTGTCCCTTTTATTTCCCCAAAAATAAGATTTATAATCTGTTCGGGCTCTTCTCCTTTAATAATGGAGACATATATCCCTTCTGAAGTAGCTATTTTAGCCGCCGAGACTTTGGTCTTCATTCCACCCGTGCCGAAAGTACTACCCGCCCCGCAACCAAAATTTTCTATATCTCTGTCTATATTTTCCACTAGAGGTATTTTTTTCGCTTTTCGGTCGGTGCGAGGGTCTCCCGTATAAAGACCATCAGTATCAGAAAGCATCACTAGTAATCCTGACTTAATTAACCCTGCTACGACGGCAGAAAGAGTATCATTATCTCCGTAGACTATCTCTTCTACGGCCACGGTATCGTTCTCATTAACAATAGGCACTACTTTATATTTAAAAAGGGCATTAAAAGTATTTTCGGTATTATGTTGGCGAGAGCTATCTTCTAAATCACTCCGCGTCAATAACATTTGAGCCACGATTATTTCATATTTAGCAAAAATATCTTCGTACAGATGCATTAAAAGACCTTGACCAATCGCTGCCAGAGCTTGTTTCTCTTCCAATTTCTTAGGTCTCTGTTTAAGACCAATTTTACCGGCTCCCATACCAATAGCCCCCGAGGAGACTACCACTACCTTTTTCCCCTCGTTATGTAAATAGGAAATAACCCTGACTATTCTTTCTAAGCTAGAAACCTTCGCTTGGTTATCTTCTCCTATTATAGTAGAAGTTCCTATTTTAATTACTATCCGCTCAACTTTTCGTAGCGCTGCCAGTGGTTCCATCATCACTCCCTACTCCCTCCTTTTAAAAATTTTCCAAAATATCCAAAGGGGATCTTCCCCCTGGAAAACTCCTCGATTAATATCAAGTTCAATATTTACTAATCCCTTCCCTATCTGGTCTTGCTAAACTTTTTATAACCAATCAATTCCTTTTAAAACAAAAAAACTCTTTCATCCACCTATATGGACGAAAGAGTATATCTTCCGTGGTACCACCCTATTTAACCCTGATAATTCGGGTCCCCTCAATAAGGTACATCTCTAGAAATCTTCTAAAAGCCTATACCTTCCGAAAGATAACGGCTCGGAAAAACCGACCCGGCTTATCGCCTTTGGCTTTTCAAGGGTTGGGTTCGAAATATTCTTCGGTGACAGAGCCTCTCAACTTTTAAGCCCTGCTCTCTGGACCTTTAATATCTCTACTAGTCCCCTTCAAACCTTTTTATATTTAACTTTTCTAAAACTTTACACCATAAAAAACAATTTGTCAAGCAAAGTCCTCTCTATGTTCGTGTCCACAACTGGTGGGTATTTTTTCTTACCTCAAAAATTAGGGGAACCAAATCAATTAAAAGGTATTTTACAGTATCTTCTTATTTTTTAGAAATATTTTTATTTTGAATTAATGCCTTTTTATCTTATAATATAGCTAAAAATAAGAAAGGTGATTCTATGCTTAACTTGCCTCTAGAATTTTTTAGAAATTGGGGTTAAATTAAATTATAGAATAGGGTGAGAATTTCAAAAGTTTCAAGACAGCAAAACTTTTCTTTAATAATTAAGGAGGATAAGAAATGACTGCTATAAGTAAAAAAATTGATCTCTATCAGGAAGCTACATCTACGGAGCAATATTTTTACCTGCATAATGGTACACCACTGAAAAGTCTGGCTGAACTAATCGACCAATTAGCTAATATTAACGAGGAATTGTTTAACTATCACGTCCAGGAAAAGAACAATGATTTTGCTAACTGGATACGGGATGTGTTTGGAGCAAAAGAATTAGCCAGAAGAATATCGATGTCTCGTTCTCCCCAGGGGATGTTAAAATCAATTAATAAATATTTAGAATCATAATTCATTTTGTAAATCTGGGTAGATAAAACCGGAAGAAAGGATTTAGTAAAATCATAAACTTAAACACAATCAACGGAAAACAGCGGGTAGTCATTGAAAATGTACAACCAGAGACTAATCATGGGGAATTTGCCATTAAAAGAATTGAGGGAGAAAGAGTAAAGGTTACGGCTGATATCTATGCCGATGGACCTGATGAGTTGCAATCCTATTTACTTTTTCGAAAACAGGGTGAACAGGGATGGCAAAAAATACCTATGAAATTTATAGTAAATGACCTCTGGGAGAGCGAATTTACCGTCAGTGAATTAGGTGTTTACGAATATACTATAGAAGCATTGGTGGATCATTTATCTACCTGGTGGAAGGATATTCAGAAAAAGGCAACCGGGAGTGATAATCTGTCAGTCGATTTGAAAAGTGGTATTTCTCTTTTAGCTAAAGTGATTCCCAAGGTGGTAGAAACTGAAAAAAAAGTTGCCCTGCAAAGGCTCATTGCTCTTCTTCAAAAAAGTGAAAACCAGAGCGAGATCCTAAAATTACTGGAAAAAGAGTTAGACAGTGAATTTCGACAAAAATATCCGCTTTCCAATCACCTCACCCGTTACCCTAAAGAATTAAAGGTTATTGTAGATCGGAAAAGGGCTGGTTTTAGTGCCTGGTATGAAATGTTTCCCCGCTCCACCTCTTCCCAACCAGGTAAGCACGGTACTTTTCGTGATTGCCTGACTTGGATTCCGCAAATCGCTCATTCATAAAATTTGCTTGACTTTTTTACAAATATAAGTAAAATAATTGTATAATGAAAAAATTTTTAAGTAATAAAATATTTTTGTAATACTATTCGTGGAAATAATTTATATTTTAATTTAATAAAAAGGCTTCCCATGAAGAAACCCCTGAAAGAAGAAAAGAAGAAGTTACACCCTATAATAAAAAGTCTTATTCCCCTCGTAAAAACAATCGCTTCGACCTTTGGTAAAAATTGTGAAGTGGTATTACATGATTTGAGTGATCCTCAATCATCTATTGTGGCTATTGAGCATGGGCATGTCACCGGGAGAAAGATAGGTGATCCTATTACCGACTTTGCTTTAGCTGCCTGGCGAAAAGGTGGTTTTGCTGAGGGCAAGGAGGACAAAATAATTAATTACAAGACTGAAACCAAAAATGGTAAGATTTTAAAATCCTCCAGTGTGTTTATCCGGGATCAAAATAATGAAATTGTAGGATGTTTATGTATTAATTATGATATGGAAGGTTATTTAATGTTCAAGCACATCATGGATGAATTTTGTTCCCTCACTGATTTGGCTGAGCAAAAAGAAGAGGAAACTTTTGTGAAAGATATAGATGAAATCCTCGATAACATCATAAGTAAGGCCATTAAAGAAGTTGGTAAACCAGTATCCTTAATGCAAAAAGAAGATAATTTAAGAGTGGTAGAAATTATCGATGAAAAAGGTGGTTTTATGATTAAAGGAGCTATCGATTTATTAGCTCAAAGATTAAATGTATCCCGGTATACTATTTATAATTATCTAGAAGAATTAAAAGCAAAAAAGAAGATACAGTCATAGTCATACAGTTATAGCAAATAGCCAGATTGAGGTCTCAGGGAAAGAAAGAGGAGGGATTTAAAATTGAAAAAAGAAATATTAATTAATGATGAGGTTACAAAACCAATTGGTCCTTATTCTCCTGCAGTAAAGGTAGGAAAGATGTTGTTTATCTCGGGGCAACTCCCTATCGACCCGAAGAAAGGGGAGATAGTGAAGGGAGACATACGAAGTCAAACTAAACAAGTGTTAGAAAATTTAAGCGCTCTTTTAAACTTATACTCTCTTACCTTAAAAAATGTAGTGAAAACTACGGTATTTTTAAAAGATATGGATAATTTCTCTGAGTTTAATAAAGTGTATGCCGAATATTTTTCGGAAGAATTTCCGGCAAGAAGTTGTGTGGAAGTAACACAGTTACCCAACAAGGAAGCAGAGGTAGAGATAGAAGCCATCGCCTATTTCTTGGATTAAAAAGATACCGGTAAGAAGAAAATTGTAAAAAATAAAAATAAATAAAAATAGGAGGTAAGTAAAAAATGGAAGAGGAAAGGCTTAGGGCAGAACCTTTTAGAATTAAAATGGTCGAGCCAATTAAATTAATTAGTCGGGAGGAAAGAGAAAAAAGAATTAAAGAGGCAGGCTATAATGTATTTAGCCTTAAGGCAGAAGATATCTATATCGACCTATTAACGGATAGTGGAACCTCGGCGATGAGTAATAAACAATGGAGCGCGCTAATGATGGGTGATGAATCCTATGCCGGGGCAAGAAGTTTCTTCCGGCTTAAAGAAGCAGTGGAGAAGATCCTGGGTTTTAAATATGTTATTCCTACTCACCAGGGGAGGGCGGCGGAGAATTATCTTTTCAGAGTTCTAATTAAGCCAGGAGATATTATCCCCTTTAATATGCCCTTTGATACCACCGGTGCCCATGTAGCCGATAAAGGAGGAACTGCCGTCGAATGCGTCGCTGATGTGGCCTATGATCCAAAGGCTGAGGTCCCCTTTAAAGGGAATATCGATTTAAATAAATTGGAAGCTTTAATAAATAAAGAAGGAAGCGAAAAGATACCTTTCATTATGTTTACTATCACCAATAATACCGGTGGTGGGCAGCCGGTTTCTATGGCCAATTTAAAAGCCGTAAAAAAATTAGCCGATCAAAAGCATATCCCGGTTTTTATTGATGCTGCCCGTTGCGTAGAGAACGCCTACTTTATTCAGCAAGGCGAAGAAGGTTATCAAAATAAGTCTGTTGCAGAAATTGTTAAAGAACAATTTACTTATGCTAATGGCTGTACCATGAGTGCCAAGAAAGACCCCTTGGTGAATATAGGAGGATTTATTGGCTTGAACGACGAAGAATTATATAGAAAAGTATTACCCCATCTAATCTTAAATGAAGGATTTGCGACCTATGGAGGATTAGCCGGTAGAGATTTAGAGGCCTTAGCCCAGGGTTTATATGAAATGGTTGATGATGATTATATAGCTTCTCGCGTAAGACAGGTGCAATACCTGGGGAAACAATTAGATAAAATAGGAGTAGATATGGTAAAACCGGTAGGAGGTAGTGGAGTTTATGTGGACGCCCACGCCTTTTTACCCCACCTACCCTTAAGCCAATTTCCTGCTGATGCCTTAGCTGGCGCTCTTTATGTAGAAGCAGGAGTAAGAGGAGCAGGTCTGGGCACTCTCGCCTTTGCCAAGACTGGTAAAGAACCAGGGGAAGTTATTTATCCCAAAATGGAGTTGTACCGTTTAGCCGTTCCTCGAAGGGTCTATACGGATCGCCATATGGAGGTAGTAGCCGAAGGATTTAGACAGCTTATTAAAAAGCGGGATAAAGTAAGGGGCCTTAAACTTACTTATGAACCACCTCTTTTGAGGCACTTTCTTGCTCGTATGGAGCCAGTATTATAATATAGAGGCAGAGCAGATTTATTCTTTGTCTAATCTTTTAGGGAAATTAGAAAATAAAAATATTAAAAACAGAGGAGGTAGGTGGATAAATATATCAAAGACCAAAAGTAGTAGATTTAGTATTTCAAGAAAAGATATAGACAAATTAACAATATTGTCATATTATAACATGTTATAAAAAGGAATATTTAAGGAATTTAAGAAAAAATTTAAGTTAAGGAGGTATGGTTAAATGAAAAGTAGAAAAGTAAGAAAATTAAGCTATCTCGTGGAGTTATTTGTGCTGTTTGCGCTTATTTTCAGTTTTTCTGTGGGGGCAGAGAGTGCGACTTATAAATGGAGGGCGGGTACTTTAGTCCCCGAATTTGTACCTTTTGGGTCCGGGATGTATGAATTTGCTCGGCTAATAGAAGAAAGAACTGATGGACAGATTGAAATAGCTTGCTTCCCTTCCCAACAGTTAGGCCCCTGGATGGATCAATTTGATAATGTAAGCAAAGGTTCTTTAGAAATTGGTTTTTTACCACCCAGCACTCGCTATGCTAAACTCGCCCCCCTTTACCTGGAATTTGTGGTTACCAGCTGGGATGATTTTTATAAATTTTTTAACAAAGAGGGTTTTCTCTATAAGCATACGGAAGAGGCTTGTGAGGAATTAGGGATTAAACTTTTAGGTTATTTAAATGCCGGCTTTGATGGTTATTCTGGTATGAAGGGGCCGGTAGTTTATCCTGAAGATATAACCCGATTAAAGATAAAAACCCGCGTGGGTTATCCTACCAGTAAGATTTATTTTGAAGAATTAGGACCAGTAGTTTCGGTAGATATGAATGAAGTATTTACGGCCCTGCAACTGGGCATTATCGATTGCCAGGCCAATCAAGCAGTAGAAACCGTTTATACCCAGTTCCGCGATGTAACCAAATATTTTACCGACATAAATTCAGCACCCGCTTATGGTTGTATCTTCATTAATAAAAAACTATGGGACAGCCTTTCTCCTGAGCTGCAAAAAATTATTCAAGATACTGCCGATGAAGTAGCGGAGAAGATAAATCAACAATGTCAAGCGGATGAGGAAGGGTATTATAAGAAATTTGCCGAGGAAGGGGTAGTGGTAACCAGACTCACCCCGGAACAGAGACAGGTGTGGATAGATAGAGCAAGGAGACCGGGAGGTCTATGGGATCAAGCAAGAGATATCTACGGCAGTGAGTTTGTTGATTTCTTGCTGGAAAATTTAGGAGTAAGGTAATAAAAGAAAGATAAATACCATTAAATAAATTATGGTATGGTCCACCAATAAAGAAAGAAGGTGTGCGATGAAGAGAGAGGACACTTTTTCTAAAGCGGGTAAGATACTCGGGCAGTTAATCACTATCATTGAGGATTGGGGATCATTTATTTCTTTTCTTATTATGATCGGGCTAGTAAATTTAGCTATATTCTTACGGATTACCATAAACCTAGAAAGTTCTTCCTGGGAAGAAATAGCTCGCTTCTCTTCTATCTGGCTATATATGTTAGCCGTAGCGGTAGCTGCCCGAGAGGATTCCCATCTTCGCAGTGGATTACTCGATAATTGGATAAAGTCAGCTAAGAGTAAGATGATCTTAGAAATATTGTTTAACTTAATCACTTTAACCTGTCTTATAATATTTGTCTACTGGTCGATAGTGCAGGTAAGATGGGTTATTGGCGTGGGACAAACTTCCCTGGTATTAAGGATAGATATGTGGATAGTATATCTTTCTTTTGTGGTGGGTGGTACTTTAGCGGTAATCCACAATTTGACTTATTTAATGAAGGCTATAGATAAATTTAAGAGGCTAAAGGAGGTCGGGATAAATGAGTGATTTGACCATAATCCTCCTTTTTATTATTTTAATTATTATTTTAATTATAAGTGGATTACCGCTTTTTGTTTGTTTTGCGGTGGCCTGTATGGGGATGATGAAGGTATTTGACCTGGGCACTGATTTTGCCATCCCGGTTATTTTTACCAATTTAAATTCTTTTACTTTAATGGCTATACCCTTTTTTGTTCTTTCTGGTAGTTTAATGGCTAAAAGTAAAATGTCTGGTAAAATTGTAGACTTTGTAAATAATATTGTAGGGCGCATTAAGGGTGGTTTGGGTTTGGTAGTTATTGTCTCTTGCGGATTTTACGGAGCCATTACCGGCTCATCAGGGGCGGCTATAACGGCTATCGGACCGGCTATATTACCTGAACTGGATAGATATGGATATGACCGAAGATATTCTACTGCCTTACTGGCCTGTGCCGGTTTACTAGGGCAATTAATCCCCCCCAGTATACCTTTGATTCTTTTTGGAATGATCACCAGCACCTCTATAGCTGCTTGTTGGTTAAGTACGGTAATACCTGGACTATTACTTATACTTTTTTATGGGATTATCAATTATTTCTTTTGTCGAAAAAATACTAAGATAATAGAGACGAGAGAGATATCTTTTAATAAGATTATGAGCTCTGCTCGCAGCGGATTTTTTTCACTATTGATGCCGGTCGTAGTTTTAGGAGGTATCTATAGCGGATTATTTACCCCTACGGAGGGAGCGGCAGTAGGAGTGATCTATGCCTTATTGGTCGGTTTTATTATCTATAGAAATTTATCAGTGAGGGATTTTTTCTCGGTCACCATCGAAAGTGTCAGTGTATTAGGTTCTTTCTATTTTATCATAATGTTTATCCTTATCTTAAGTAGAATTTTTACTTTAGAACAATTGCCCGTGATCTTAGCCGAAAGTATGTTAAAAGTATCCTCTAATCGAGTAGTGATTTTATTACTAATAAATGTGATGTTATTGGTGGTGGGGATGCTGATGGATGATATTAGCTCGATGTTAGTTTGTGCCCCGCTACTTTTTCCTCTTTTTATTAAGTTGGGAGTTAACCCTTTACAGATGGCTGCCATTTTAGCCGTAAATCAAGGCACCGGTATGTTAACCCCCCCGGTAGCCACTAATTTGTTTATGGCTTCCCGGGTAGGCAAAGTACCTGTTGCGGGATTTATAAATTATACTATACCTTATCTAATTTTTGGAAATATCCCGGTACTGCTTATGGTTACCTTTATCCCGCAATTATCGGTATGGCTACCCCAATTAGTCTTTGGGAAATAGGGAATAAATAAAAGAAGAGACAAATACTATTTTTCGATTATAGATTTCTAAAAACTTGTACTATCTATAATTTTTTTATTACAGCTTTTATCTTGCTGTCAGGTAAAGCGGGGGGAGAGGGAGAGGAGGTTCAGTTTTATCCTTCCCTTTCCTCAAGCACGTTTTCCCATCGCTTCATTCTCCACAGCAGTATAAGCCCCACAAAAATTGGGAGATAGAACGTCAGCATTCGCCAGACAAATATGCTTGAAATCGCGACACTGGAACCCACAATCTCCTTAAATACCACATGGAAAATACCTTCTACTCCTCCGCTTGCCCCTGGAGTTGGTGTATAGTAGCAAATAGTGTTTAACATTACTACTAGTCCAAAAAAATCCAGATAACCAAGAGGCACTTTTACCGAATGATTCATAAGCATAAATAGTAAATAGGGTTGGACTAAAATATAAAAGATAGAAAGTGTAGTGTCGGCAAGCATTACGTACCATTTTTCTGACCAAAGATAATTAACGCTGTCTTTAAGAGAAGAAGACCATTCTTCCACCTGCCTATTGAAATTTTTACCCTTTAGGTGAAACAATTTACCTATCGTCCCTGATATCCATCTAATCCAGGAGAGATTTATAAAGGCAATAACTGCAAATAACGCCACTGCCACGCCGATAGTAAAACCTATGTAGACCATTGCCGCCCCGATGGTACCCCGAGGTATTATCCGTAACACTCTTTTAAAAAACAGCAAATCGATTGCTAAAGTAGTAAATAGCCCGGTAAGTGTCCTCGAGGCAATGATGTTGGTAGCCTCATATGATTTCATCCCTAGCTTGGACAGATGCATAACCTGGAAGGGTTGACCCCCCAACGCAAAGGGGGTGATAGCAGAAAAAAAATTCCCCAATAAGACATTTTCCATAACCTCGCGAAATCTAAGCTTATATCCCATCATTTTCAAGGTAATGAAGAGTCTAAGGATGTTAAACAAATAAAGGCCTATTACAAAAACTAAAGCCTTAAACAACACCACATCTGAAAATGTCCTGAATGGTTCTATAACATTTTGCTTCCTCACTACCAGCTGGATAATCAAAACCACACCAAGTCCCAGGGCTATGGCTATAATTGTATTGAGTACTATTTTCCGCATTCGAGTCTCCCTATCTATTTAGGCTTATTCCTTTTCCTTTAAATAAAAACTGCTATTTGTTTTTTTTATCCTTTTTATAATCCTTCTCCCGTCCTCCCTTTAAACTTTAACGGTACATTTTCAGTTTAGGATTTATCTTTTTCTGAAGATTCTCCGAGAACTTCAGCTTCTTGTCTTTTTTCCTCTGCCTTTTCTTTAACCGTGCTTATACCTATTATCGTAGCCAATACACCCCCCACTATTAATATAAAAGGCACTAAAGCGGCTAAAGCTTTTAAGAATAATGACCACCAATTGATTAAACCTAACACTCCTAAAATTATAGCGACTACTCCTCCTACAATAACCCACATGATTATTTAACCTCCTTTTACTAATTAAATTATAAGTATTCTATATTTGCTTCCCTTTATTATAATACAAAAAAATTTCTATATCTAAAGAAAGGCATCTTTGTCTTTCCTTTAAATTTTTGCTGATGATCTTTTGCCTTACTCCTTCGTTACCGGAAGACCCCTAGCGGTGAGAATACAGTTTGCCATTTTTTCTATCCATCTTTTTAACTAAACTTTAAATCTTTTATTATCCCTTAATGTCAAAATTGGTGAACTCTCCTTTAAACTCTTCCCACTCTAGGTCTATCTTCTCTATCTCTGCACTCCTGGGCCCTTGGTAACACCAGTCTATTAATTTTTTTACCTTATCTTCTTCCCCTTCCATAACTACTTCTACTTTCCCATCCCAACAATTTTTAATCCACCCTCTCACCCCCAAATTCTGAGCAATATTCTGGGCACGATATCGAAAACCTACTCCTTGCACCCTTCCCGAGATTAAAAGATGAGCCCTTACTCTTTTTACAGCTTTATCCATCTTTTTATAGTGCCCTTTTACTCAATTATTTTTATCCCCGAATTACTTGCTGGCTTAAATACCTCAAACTTATCTGCCGTGGAAACTTAAAACTCAATGCACCTTCCTTTTGCTTATTCATTTTACTCTAAAACAAAAAAAATAAAAAGCATAAAATAAATCCAATTTTATTTTATGCTAACCTAGGCCTTATTATTTAGCAAACCAATTTCCTATCTATCTTATTTATTTTACCTTAAAATTATAACATAGCAAAGATAGAGCATTGGCAGAATTGGCAGAACAATTTAATTAACGGCAAAGACGTAATATCGGAACAGAAGGGAGAGAAGAAAAGTTAGGGAAGTTACTTGATTACCCCTTTAAGAAGAAGTTCAGCAGAAGATAAATTAGTGGCCAAAGGGACGTCATGCACATCACAAACCTTCATCAGGGCGGCTATATCAGGGTCATGAGGCTGTTTCTCCAAAGGGTCTCGTAAGAAAATTACCAGATCAACTTCTCCACTCGCCACCAAACCCCCAATCTGTAAATCGCCACCTTGAGGACCAGGCATCATTTCTTTCACTTCTAAATCAGTCTTTTTATTAATCAGACTGCCCGTCCCTTTAGTAGCTATAAGGTCACAGTTCTTTAAAAGTTCCAGATTCTCACTGACGAAAGCTAACATATCTGCTTTCTTGGCATCATGAGCAATTAGAGCAACTCTAAATTTTTTTTCTTTTAATAACTCCTTTTCTTTTTCTTTAACGGGAACAACGATGGTCTTATAAGATCTATCCACGATTATTGGTAAATCCTCCTTCTTCTTCTTTTTACTTAATTATTTTCACTTATTTTGATGTTTGGTTATTACAATTAGATTATTTAATCTATCTTGGTAGTCAAAGAATACGCGAAAATTATTACCCCAAGATTAAGATTATATTAAGATTTAGGAAATATTTGGCAGTCTAAAAGTTTCGAACCGGGTACTCTCAACAATATTTTGCTTTAATTCTTCAAAATGTTTATAATATTTAAGGTATAGAAAAATTTGCACCATTAACTAAATTTAATTAACCCCGATTAATAAAAGGTACTTTGAATCTTTGAGGAAAATTTTATGCGACAAGAAAAGATATTGGTAGTAGATGATGAAAAAGATATAGTAGAACTTCTCCAATATAATTTGGAGAAAGAGGGGTATAAGATAACCGCCGCCTCCAGTGGAGAAGAGTGCTTGGAAAAAATTAAGACTGACCTTCCTGATCTAATTCTCCTTGATTTAATGCTGCCTAAAATAGATGGTCTGGAGGTCAGTAAAATATTAAAAAATAATCCTCAAACTTCTAATATTCCTATCATTATGCTTACTGCCAAAGGAGCAGAAACTGACATAGTATTAGGTCTAGAATTAGGAGCTGATGATTATATTACTAAGCCATTTAAGGTAAGAGAACTGCTTGCTCGCGTAAAAGCGGTACTCCGTAGGAGAAAAAATAACATCCCCCTTTATCTAAATCTAAAAGAAAAAGGGGTTATTCAGTTTAAAGACCTGGTTATTGATTCCAATAAATATCAGGCCACCTTAAAAGGCCAACCCTTAAATCTTACCTCCCTCGAATTTAAATTGCTAAAGTTTTTAGCTTCTAATCCAGGTAAGGTTTTTACCCGGGAGCAGTTACTTAATCAGGTGTGGGGGGAAGACAGTTTTATTGTAGATAGGGCGATTGATGTCCATATAAGGAGATTGCGTCAGAAACTACTAACGGCCAGCGACTATATAATTACCATCAGAGGAGTAGGATACCGCTTTAAAGAATTTGAAGAAGTATGATAAAAAGAATCAGTGGGAAATTATTTTTCACCTATTTAATTATCATTATAATCTGTGTAATATCTGTCGGTTTATTTAGTACTTTTTATCTACGCGATTTTTACCTCAACCACTTATCCTCTAATCTGGAATCGAATGCTACTTTAGTCAAAGACATTTTATATCCGGACTTAACGAAAAATAATTTATCTCAGATAAACTCTAAGGTAAAGATGCTGGGGGAAGAGATTAAAACCCGTATAACTATTATCGATCCTCAAGGTAAAGTGCTGGGTGATTCCGAAGAAAATCCTGCTTTAATGGAAAACCACTCTGACCGACCAGAGATTAAAGAGGCCTTACAGGGTAGAACCGGCAAGAATATCCGTTATAGTGCTACTTTAGGGGTAGATATGCTCTATATCTCTATTCCGGTAGTTACAGATAATCAAATCTTAGGGGTAGTCCGTCTCTCTCTGCCCTTAGTAGAAGTTAAAGAAAATATCGCTTATCTACGTCGAATAACTTTTTTGGCTGCCCTTATAGGCCTACTCCTTGCCTCCTTCGTCAGTCTAATAATGTCCTTAAGCATCACCAGGCCGCTACGAGAAATGACCGAAATATCGCAAAGAATTTCCCAGGGTGATTTTAGTAAAAAACTTAAGATCCGTAGCCAGGACGAGATAGGCCAACTTGCCGATAATTTAAATCAAATGTCAGAAGAATTAGAAAATAAGCTAAAAATTATCAGCGAAGATAAAGATAAGATGGAGGTAATACTCTCCAGTATAGTTGAGGGGATAATAGCAGTAGATAAAGAAGGCCGAATTATCCTCTTTAATCAAGCTCTGAAAGAGATGATAGGTTACTCTGGCAATAGCGTTTTAGGCAAATTTCACTGGGAGGTAATCAGAAATAACCAAGTAAATAAAATTCTAAAAGAAACTCTGCAAAAAGGAGAGACCTTAACCCGCGAAATAACCCTATTTTCTCCTCAGGAAAAAATATTCTATGTCTCCGCTAGCCCACTAATAGAAAAGACAAAAATCTGGGGGGCAGTGGTAGTCTTAAATGATATTACGGAAATTAAAAAATTGGAAAAAATGCGCTCGGAATTTGTAGCCAATGTCTCTCACGAACTCCGCACTCCTCTTACCTCTATCCAGGGATTTGTGGAAACCTTAAAAGAAGGGGCGGTAGACGACCCGGAAAAGGCTCGCTATTTTTTAAGCATAATCGAGAGACAGAGTGATAGATTAAATACCTTAATCGAAGACCTTTTGCAACTTTCCAAGATAGAATCTGAAGAGAGATTGATGAATTTTCAAGCAGTGAATCTGAAAGAACTTATTGAGCAGGTAACTTTAGAGTTTAAAGGAAAAATTGAAGATAAAGGGCAGCTCCTTAAAGTGGATATCCCTCCCCAGCTCCCTTTATTAAAAGCAGATGCAGAACAAATAGCTACTGCTTTGAGAAATCTTTTAGATAATGCTATAAAATATACTCCTAATAAAGGGGAAATTTCTATTACGGTTTTAGAAAAAGAAAAAGATATTTATGTGGAGGTTACCGATAACGGGATAGGCATTTCTTCTGAACATCTAGGTAGACTCTTCGAACGTTTCTACCGTGTAGATAAAGACCGCTCCCGAACATTAGGAGGGACTGGTTTAGGGCTGGCCATTGTAAAACATATTGTCCAGGCTCACGGAGGAAAAGTAGGGGTAGGAAGTGAATTGGGGAAAGGCTCTAAATTCTTCTTTACCCTTCCCAAAAGTCCCTCCCTTTAAGTTAATCAAATTTCTGCTAAATCTTTAGATGCGGTTATTATCCCTCTTTTTTCTCAAATTAGCTCAAAATCAAAAAATAAAAGAATATCACTCCTTTAAAAAACTAACGATTAAAAGATATCCAAGCGGAACCCGGAACCCTTCCCCTCTTTAGAGGGGTGTCCCCCCTTGAGAATCCCCGAAATTAACCAAAGCTTAATTAATTG
>DFYM01000038.1 GCA_002383355.1 Candidatus Immundihabitans aquiphilus
GTCCACAACTTTTGATTATAACTCACATCTTGGGATATCGATAAATTGAGTGAGGTTTGTTTAGAATATAGCAGGCAATCCCTTGAAGATGATTATGTCTCAGAAAAATTTGAAGAAGTGGTATACCTAAATCCCAAATATTATGATGAAGATGAAAAAACCGAAGCGAAAGGAGGTAATTCGGGTTTTGTATCTTGGATTCAACTGGAAATTTTCAAGAGTTCAAAGAACGAATGGATGAGTTCGTTTTGAAAATTAAAGAATTAATAAATAAAAACAAGAGAGGACAATTATGAATGCACATGAATTTATTCTTTCCAAGCAAGAACAATGGGCACATCGTAAAAATATAACACTTATAGGAAGCAAGGTTACCCAGGGTCGAAAAGCTTACACGAAACAGTTAGATGATAATCTATTCGAATCCTTACTGCCAGAAATTGAAAGTAATTTTAAAGAAGCTGATGGAGGAGAATTATCCGGAAACCCAAGCAAGATGCAAGCAATTCATTCCTCATCTGCATTGGGAGTAAATATTTTCCAATTCTGGAAAAAAATTAATCAAGTTCCTGCTATAGCTGCTGCCTGTAGATTTTGTAGAAAAGATAATATTTCCTCTCAAGATATCCATTTTGAGGTTAAATTCCCTATAGGGGAAAAGTTTTTACGTAGTCCGAACATTGATGTTGTTATTAAAAATCTCCCAGAATCCAGATTTAAAGTTTTTGCAATAGAATGTAAATTTTCAGAGGCATATTCTTCACGGAACCACTCAGGGCTTAGCTCAGAATATATTAATCAAAATACAATATGGAATGATATTCCCCATTTATATGATTTTGCCAAAACAATAAGCCCTGATGATAGTCAATTTTTACATTTGCATCCTGCTCAATTAACAAAACATATTTTAGGACTAAAAGAGAAGTTTGGCAAGGGTAAATTTCGGCTTCTTTATCTCTGGTATGATGCGATAGGACCAGAGAGTGCACGCCATCATAGGGAAATAAGTGATTTTATAAAAATAACCCAAGCAGACGGTATTCGTTTTCATGCCATGAGTTTTCAGGATTTGATTGTTAATTTGGCAAATAATTATCGGAATTTACATAGAGACTACATCGATTATATTACTGGACGATATCTGTAATTTTTTAAATAAGAGGTCAAAAGTTATAGATACAATCATAAGTGATTTCATATCCGGGATGCAATTTGGAGAGGTGCAGTGTTTTCAGAACATGCAGGTGATTCCTCTTTTTTCAGATGTAAAAGAAGAACTGGTTTATCTGACCTTAAAGGAGGCACTGGAGAAGAGACTGCTGGTGGTGCAGGAAGTAAACGCAGGAGGCTCGGTACCGGAATTAAAAGTAATAAATCACTCTGATACTCCGGTATTGTTGCTAGATGGAGAGGAGTTATCGGGAGCCAAGCAAAATCGAGTATTGAATACTACCATTCTGGTAAAAGCAAAATCAGAGCTGATTATTCCGGTCAGCTGTACCGAACAGGGAAGATGGTCTTACCAGACAGATAGTTTTTACGATTCAGATCTTATTTCTCCCACTTTTTTAAGAGCCAGGAAAACATCCTCGGTCAGTGCTTCATTGAAACAGGACAGAAGTTTTCAGTCCGATCAGCAAGATGTTTGGGAAAATGTAGCCTTCTTAAGAAGGAGTACCAGGGTCGATTCTGCTACCGGAGCTATGAAGGATGTGTATAAGCAGAAGGAAACAAATTTAGAGGAATACCTTAAAGCCTTTCGGTGTTTGCCTTCCCAAAAGGGTATCTTTGTTTTTATTGATGGAGAGATCGCCGGCTGGGATATCCTCTCCAGAGAATCAGCCTTTCAGATGATTTTCCCGAAACTGGTGAAGAGTTATGCCATGGATGCCTTATTGGAAGAGAAGAAAAAAGTGGTCACTTGCCTGAAACCGGAAGAGGAAGCAAGACGCTTTTTACAGGAGATTAAAGATTGTCAGGAGGAGAAGTACCCTTCCGCAGGCCAGGGATTTGATTACCGCTTTGAGGGAATGAATAAGGTTGGTTCGGCTCTGGTTGTTGAGAAGGAGGTTGTTCATATGGCTTTTTTCAGGACGACTAAGGAAGAGAAAACCGGTCGTATGTCAGGGTATAAAAGGAGAAGAGGGTACCGTATTTGAGAACACTGAACGTTTTTTTGGCAATCCGACTGTTAAAGTGATGTCAGGCTGAGAAAATTCAATGGGGTCTATAATTGAAAAATAACAAAAGTCCAAATAAAGATTTAATGGGGTAAATAAAATGAATATTGAACAACTACGAATAAAACAATCATATTTCTAAGGCAATCGTAAAGATTTACAAAAGGTTTTCAAGAAATTAGAAAAACTTAGATCAGAGTTAAACTGGCATTTGCCTTGGTAATTTGTTAGAATTATTACAATAAACAAAAGCCTAGAATAAATTAACTGCCGCAGTATTTTTTTCTCTCAATTTATTGCCTGAATTTGTATTATTTAATTAAGTACAGAAATCTAAAGGCTATAAAATATTAAAACATAATTGTTAATTGCCAAACAAGGCAATAATTAAGGACAGATGAATAATTTTGATTTGACTTTTATCACCAATCAAAAAAATGAAACATTAGCCGATCGTTTTAATATTCTGATTCAAAATACCCGTTATTTTGATGTTCTGGTTGGCTTTTTCTATACCAGCGGTTTCCATCAAATCTATCGTTCCCTGGAGGAAACTGAAAATATCAGAATATTGGTGGGAATTAATTCTGATAAATTAACTTACGATCTTGTTCAAATCGCCAAAGATACACCTTCTAATCCTCCTAAATCATCTTCACTTCAGCAAACACTGCAATTCTCTCATGCCGAGGCAAAGGAAGAATATTCCAGGGAAATAACCGAAGAAATGGAAAACAGCGTAGACAAAAAGGAGATAGAAGAGGGAATCTACAAATTTATAGAATGGCTCCGTAACGGTAAGCTACGAATCAGGGCTTATCCTACCCAAAACCTTCACGCCAAGTTATACATTATGACTTTTGTGGAAGGTGACCGGGATATAGGCAGAGTGATTACCGGTTCGAGTAATTTCACCAGATCAGGCCTTTCCGATAACCTGGAATTCAATGTTGAATTAAAAAATCGTTCAGATTATGAATTTGCCCTCACTCAATTCAATGAATTGTGGGAAGATTCCGTTGATCTTAAAGATGTTTACATCAATACCATTAAGCATAAAACCTGGCTTAATCAGGATGTCACCCCGTATCAGCTCTATCTGAAATTCTTATACGAATACTTCAAAGATGAATTAGGGCAAACTGAAGAAATATACTCCAAATATTATCCTGAAGAATTCATGAAACTGGAATATCAGGAGCAGGCAGTCTTAAATGCCAAGAAGATTTTATTAGAATATGGCGGTGTCTTTATATCCGATGTTGTCGGATTGGGCAAAACCTACATTTCAGCAATGCTGGCAGACCAACTTGATGGACGAAACCTGGTCATTGCCCCACCGATGCTGTTAGAAAGATCAAATCCCGGTTCCTGGGTAAATGTTTTTTCCGATTTCCGCATTCCTGCTGATTATGAATCACTGGGTAAATTAGATCATCTCTTGGCCAAGGGAGTTGAAAAATATGACAATATCTTTATTGATGAAGCACATCGTTTCCGAACCGAGACCACGATTACCTATGAGAAGTTAGCAGAAATCTGTCGTGGGAAAAGGGTCATCCTGGTTACTGCCACACCATATAACAACACCCCTAAGGATGTGCTTAGCCTGCTAAAGTTATTTCAGAATTCCAAGAAGAGTACTATACCTAACTTACCTAATCTGGAAGGTTTCTTTAGCCACCTGGAACAGAGATTGAAGAAATTAGATCGCAAGAAAAACTATGCTGAATATATCCGGACAGTCAAAGAGAATGCCAAAGAAATCCGAGAAAAAGTGTTAAAATATCTGATGGTCAGACGCACCCGCTCGGAAATAGAAAAATACTTTTTCAAAGATATTGCTAATCAGGGGCTTAGATTTCCCAAGGTGGAAAAGCCAACTCCTCTCTATTACCAGCTCAATGAAAAAGAGGACGATATTTTTAATAAAACCATTACTCTTATCACTGAAAAATTCAGATATGCCCGTTATATGCCTTTACTTTATTACCAGGGTGATCTGAAGGTTGATCAGCTTGAAAAACAGTCACAGAGAAACATGGGGCGTTTTATGAAGGTTCTATTAGTAAAAAGGCTGGAAAGCAGTTTTTATGCCTTTCGTAATTCCATTGACCGTTTCCTTCATTCTTACGAATTTTTTATCAGAGAGTTGGATCAGGGTAAAGTCTATGTCAGCAAAAAATACATCAATAAAATATTTGAACTGTTAGAAAACGATGATGATGCTGCCGTGCAAAATTTTATCGATGAAGGAAAGGCGGAACAGTATGTCAGTAAAGACTTTTCCCCCCAATTTAGAGAAGACCTTGAGTATGATTACCAGGTATTAAGTGAAATTAAGGAATTGTGGACCAATATCCAGCGTGATCCCAAGCTCCTGACCTTTCTTTCTGAATTATCATCAAATATGAACCTTAAAAAGAATCACCTAGTCATATTTACCGAGTCCAAGGAAACAGCACATTATCTCTACGAAACTATTAGAAAAGAGCATACTTCCAAGGTATTGTGTTATACCGGCGGATCAAGTGAAGCTGTCCGGAATCAGGTCATAGAGAATTTTGATGCCCGGGCAAAGGAACAAAAAGATGATTTTCGAATCTTGGTTTCTACCGAAGTCCTCTCCGAGGGTGTCAACCTGCATCGCTGTAATACGGTAATCAATTATGATATCCCTTGGAACCCCACCCGGATGATGCAGCGGGTAGGACGAATCAACCGGGTAGATACATTATTTCCAAAGATTTATACCTTTAACTTTTTTCCGACCACTCAATCCAATGACCAGATAAAGTTAAAGGAAGCGGCTGAGGCCAAGATCAATGCCTTTTTAACTCTACTGGGGGGTGATGCCGAGCTGTTAACCGAAGGCGAACCCATTGGTTCTCATGAGTTATTTAATCGGTTAATCTCCAAAAAGGCTTTAGAAGGAGAAGAGGACCTGGAAGAGAGTGAATTAAAATATCTCAATACGATTAAAGAAATCAGAGATCACGACCCTTCTCTTTTTGCTAAAATAAAAACACTTCCCAAGAAGGTGCGCACTGCCAAACATGATCAGGAAAAACCAAATTCTTTGGTTACCTATTTCCGTAAGGGCAAAATTCAGAAGTTTTTCTCAGCAACACCAAACCAGGAAGTAAAAGAATTGGATTTCATTACAGCTGCCAAGGTATTAGAAAGCTCACCCCAGGAACCCAGAGAAAAACTTCACCACATTTTTTATAATCTGTTGGATAAAAATAAGGAAGCCTTCTCTATGGCCACTACAGAGGAATATACCATTAGCAAGATAAGGGGAGGGAGGGACAGTGCCGCTAATATTATGAAGATTCTCAAAATTACTCTTAAAAATTCTCAAAAGTTAACCGAGGATCAGGAACTGTACCTTAAAGAAGTACTACAGCGATTAGAAGAAGGCGGCATACCCAAGCAGACCTCAAAACAGACTATAAAAGCATTGAATGATTTAAGAGATGATATTCAAAATCCCTTCAAGGTTTTAGCAGTTCTGCAAAAGAATATATCTGACAGGCTTTTAGAAAGCCATTATGCCGAACAAAAAACCCATACCTCAGCCAAACGCGAGGTGATTCTATCAATGTTTTTAACGGGGGGAGAAAATGAACCAGGAACAAGCTAAAAAACTCATTAAAGATACTTTTGAACATGCTTTTGATAAAGCGCGTTTTATTATCTTTATTAAAAACCTCTTGAATTCGATTGATGAATCAAAAGCCTTTCATGCCCATGGTTATGTGAAAGAAAGCTTCCAAAATATTATTAAAACCTACGAACGTATCGGTTCATATGAATCTCCGGACGGTAAGAAGATAGACATCATTATTGTTTATTTACAAAAGGAATTTTCTGTTAATCATGCCCGGGTAACACAAAGGAATTTTGCCGGTAAATACTTATCTGACAGAGGGGAAAAAGATGCCGGTTTATTTGCATTCGTTGCTCCCAATGAAGCCGACTGGCGTTTTTCCCTGGTTAAAATGGATTATGATTTCAAGAAGACTCCGGATGGCAAACTAAAGGTTGTAACTGAATTTTCTCCAGCCCGACGCTGGTCATTCCTGGTGGGAGAAAATGAGCAAAGCCATACTGCTCAGAGCCAGTTGGTTAAACTGATAGTTGATGATGAGCATAACCCTGCTTTAACCCAATTGGAAGAAGCCTTTAATATCGAAAAAGTCACTAATGAATTCTTCCTGGAATACCGGAATCTGTTTATCCGCACCAAAGAGGCATTGGATGAAGTCGTAGAGAAGAATCCTAGTTTGAAATCTGAATTTGAAGCCAAAGGCGTTAATACGGTGGATTTTGCTAAAAAATTGTTAGGACAGATTATTTTCCTCTACTTCCTGCAGAAGAAGGGCTGGTTTGGTGTAGGACGGGATGATAACTGGGGAACAGGTTCCAAAAAGTTTTTACGTGAATTATTCGAGAAAAGACATAGTAATTATAATAATTTTTTTAATGACATTTTAGAGCCTCTATTCTATGAAGCCTTGCGAATTGATCGGAGTCATGATGATGACTACTACAGCCGATTCAATTGCAAAATTCCCTTCTTAAATGGTGGATTATTCGATCCAATAGGAAATTACGATTGGGTTCATATTGATATTAATCTACCAGACGATCTCTTTTCCAATAATGTACTAATGAAAGTTGGAGATACCGGGAATGGTATTTTGGATATCTTTGACCGTTACAATTTTACCGTTAGAGAAGACGAGCCTTTAGAAAAAGAAGTTGCCATTGATCCGGAATTACTGGGTAAAACCTATGAGAAATTTAACGCTATCCGGCCTGATAATTTCGAGGAATATAAGAAAGTCTTAAAAAGCGGGGAAAAGGGTAGTGAAAATAAATTTAATAAGCAATATGGTGTTTACTATACACCCCGGGAGATAGTTCACTATATGTGTCAGCAGAGCTTAATCCATTATCTGGAAACTGAACTAAATGGAAAAACCGTAAGTTATGAGCGAGTAGGAAAATCCAATCTGGATATGTTTGGCAATAAAATAAGAAAAGGACAACTTGATATCACTATAGAGCATAAGGATCTTCCTACAATTCCCAAAGAAGAGATCGAAACATTTATTCAATTAGGAGAACAATTTAGAGAAAATGATGAAATTGCTCTGAAAAAAGAAGAGCAGATTAATAATGGAAGTCAAAATAGCAGCTCTATAAAAACATTGCTTCCTACAAACATTCGTAAAAATGCTTTACTAATAGATGAAAAACTGGCCAACATTACTATCTGTGATCCTGCAGTAGGCAGTGGTGCTTTCCCGGTAGGTATGATGAATGAAATTGTCAAAGCCAGAACTGTGCTTACCCCATATATCCAAGATGAATTCCGTTCTGCTTATAATTTTAAACGTCAATGTATTGAAAAATCACTCTACGGTGTGGATATTGATTCCGGTGCTGTAGAAATTGCCAAACTTCGCTTGTGGCTATCTTTAATTGTGGAAGAGGAAGATTTTAAAGAGATTAAGCCATTGCCGAATTTGGATTATAAAATTGTCTGTGGGAATTCATTACTGGGAGTGGAAAGAAACTTATTTAATGATAATTTATTTGCTGAGCTTGAAAGACTAAAACCGCTATATTTTAGAGAAACCAATCCAAAAAATAAAGATTCTTATAAAAGTCAAATTGACGATCTAATTAGTAGTCTTACCAACGGCAATAAGGATTTTGATTTTGAGATATATTTTTCTGAGGTATTTCATAAAAAAGGTGGATTTGATGTGGTCATTGCAAATCCTCCGTACGGAGCAAATATAGATAACATGACTAAGGTCTATGCAAAGATATATCCAAATACTACAAAAGCTTATAAGGATATTTATAAAATTTTTATCGAGTTAGGTATATTCAAAGTGCTTACTGCTGATGGCATATTGTGCTACATAATACCAAATACTTTATTGCTACAACCAAGATATAAAGATGTGAGACAGTTTTTGTTACAATACAAGATAATGGAAATTATTAACTTGGGTGAAGAGGTTTTTGAACAAGTGGTAGTACCTACTTGTGTTATTTTTGTTCAGAAAAATAAGAAGATAAATGCCGCTGTTAAATTTATAGACCTAACAGATAAAAGTAAATTTCGTGGGAATTTTAATGTTATTGATTATAAAATAATAGATCAAAATAGATACAGAGAAAATTCTGGAAATATTTTTGTTAGCGAGACAAGATATCTAAAGAGTGGCGAAGTTTATCTTGATAAAATTATGGATTTTAAAGATGCTGGGATTAATTATCAAAGAGTAAAGGTGGGATTGTCTACCAAGGGAATGTCGGATCTCTCAAAAAGATTACTTTACGAAGGAGAGAAGGAAAATAACGAAGATATTGAATACTGGAAAGGGGCTGACATTGATGCTTACTTCATTGCGCCCAAAACTTCAAGATTTGTTAGGATTAAAACCATTTCTAAATTGAAACCAAATGAAAGAGTTATTTTAAATAAAACTTATTTCGAGTTAACACCGAAGATTATTTGGCGACAAACTGCAGAATATCCAATTGCGACTATAGATAATAGAGGTATTTGGTTTGGGCGCAGTATTCAAGCAGGAAGAATTAAACTAGAATATGATGCAGAAATTGATTACAAATATTTGTTGTCACTACTCAATTCCAGGTATCTAAGATACTTATACATTCAAAATGTTAAAGAATCAGGGCGAGTGTTTCCACAGGTAAAATTAGAAAAACTCAAAAAATTACCAATTAGAGAAATTCCCTTAGACGAACAAAAGTCACTTATTGAGCTTGTCAACAAAATCCTCGCCGTCACCAAATACGACGACTACCCAGGAAATCCCACAAAGCAAGCCAAAGTCCACGACTACGAAAACCAAATCGACCAGCTTGTTTATAAACTTTATAATCTCAACGACAAAGAAATTAAGATTATTGAGAAAAATTGATAATCTAATTTACGAAGAATATATTTTAACACATGATAATATTCAGGCCAATAAAACTAGATGAACAATTTTATTATATTATAAAATAGCTATTTAGTTAGGGGAAACTTATGAAAATTTATTATTTTTCATGAATATAGTTAGATTTCGGTTGTATTGCATTTGCTTTAGTATCAAGATATAATTTATTAAGTTACATATTTTAAGAAATCAAACCATTAAGAGTTAATTATGCAAATAAAACATATTTTAGATAAAATAGATGAAAACCAGTTATTTGTGCCTGCTTTCCAAAGAGAATTTGTATGGAAAAGGGAAAATGTCAAAAATTTTATAGATTCTCTTATTAAAGAATATCCTATAGGAACAATGCTTATATGGGAAACCAATAATCCCCCAGAACTTAAAGGAAGTTGGAATTATGACCCAAGACAAGGAAGTGTGAAAGTTCTATTAGATGGTCAGCAGAGGATCACAAGTCTTTATCTTTTAATTAGAGGAGAAATCCCTCCATATTATAAAAAAAAGGACATCGTAAAGGATCCGCGTGGGCTTTATGTAAATATTAGTACATTAGAACTTCAGTACTATAAAAAAATACTGATGGAAAATAATCCTTTTTGGATTAATATTACTGATATTTTTCAAAAAAAGGTAAAAGAGAATAAAACCGTAAAGGAAATTAAACAAAAGGGATTTGACTTATCAGAAGAAGAGGAAGATAAAATTTTTGATAATTTTAATTTAATTGAGAAGGTTTTAGATAGAGAGTTTTTAGAACAACAAATTCCTGTTAAGGCAATTCTAAAAAATGCCATAGATATATTTTATATAGTGAATAGTAGTGGAGTAAATTTAACAGATGCTGAGTTGGCTCTTGCACAGATTTCTGGTTATTGGCCAGAAGCTAGAGAAGAGTTTAAAAGAAAATTAGAGGAGATGAAAAAAAGCGGATTTGTATTTAAATTAGACTTTATTATTTATTGCCTCTTAGGAGTTTTGTATAATTATGGTTCTGATATGACCAAACTTCATGATAGTAGTAATGATAAGAAACTTAGGGATGCCTGGTACAAATTAAGTAATGAAGTTCTAGATTATGTCGTAAATCTTCTCAAAACACACGGTTATGTTGATCACTCAGATGAAATTAATTCGGTATACGCTATTATACCAATAGTTGTTTATATATATCGCCTTGGAAAGAATGATATTTCGGAAAAGCAGATAAACAAAATAATAAAATGGTTTTATTATTCTCAAATCAGACAAAGATATGTTAGTCAATTGCCCCAAAAATTAGATAAGGATTTAGGGATAGTAGCTAAATTAGAAAACCCATTTGATGAATTACTAAACAATATAAAATTGGAAAGATCTCTTGAAATAAATCCAGAAGAATTTATAGGTGTTGGGACAAGACATCCTCTCTACAGCTTGATGAGGTGGTATTTTAAAAGTAAAAAAGCAATTTGTTTTACTACTGGAGTTGGTATTAGTCAAAATATGGGCAAAAAGTATACATTAGAGTGGGACCACATTTTTCCTTATTCCTTACTAAAAGAAAGAGGTTATGATTTTAATAATAAATACAAGTATGCTCTAGCACAAGAAATTTCAAATAGAGTTGTATTAACTCAAATAGGGAATAGGCGTAAAACAAATAAGTTACCAGAAGAGTATTTAAAACAAGTAAAAGAGAGATTTCCAAATGCCCTAAGCTTGCAAGTTGTTCCAGAAGATGAAAATTTATGGAAGTTTGAAAATTTTGAACTTTTTCTTCAGAAAAGAAGAGAGTTGTTAGCAAATAAATTAAATAAATTTCTTGAAGAGCTAACCATTACTGAGGAATCTAAAGCAGGTGTTTCACTAGAAGAATTAATTGCAGGAGGGGAGAGTAATGAACTTGAGTTTAAATCATCATTACGTTGGGATTACAAAAATGAAAGAGTAGAAAAGAAGCTTGAAGATGTGATACTAAAATCTATATCATCTTTTGCCAATGGAGAAGGAGGTAAATTAATCATTGGAGTTGGGGATCATGGAGAAATACTAGGACTGGATTATGATTATACTTCTCTTGGAGGGGATAAGGATAAATTTGAAGTTCATCTTCGAAATCTTATTAATCGTACATTTGGAGAAAATTTTGGTGCGTCTGGAATATCAATTAAATTTGATAGAATCAACGATAGTGAAATTTGTATAATTGATATCTTAAAGTGGAACAAACCACTATATCTAGAAACTACGGATAAGAGTGGGCAGAAAAGTAAAAAATTTCATATTAGAAGTGGGAACACATCTCAAGAGTTAGAATTGGATGAAATAAGTGATTACATAAAGAATAGATTTTAACATTATTTAATTTTTGTTTGGATAATTATCAATTAGGTTACAAATTCAAATTAGCCATATTACTTATAAAGCCCGGAATGTATTGTTCCGGGTTTTTGTGTGTTATAATACACTAACCTCAATAAACCCTATAAATCCTATGTTTTTTGGGCCTAACAATCAATATTAATTAAGACTAATTAAAACCTTTATTAATCCGAGTATTGTTGGTTGTATATATTGTTTAGGCGCCGTTAACCTGGATGAGTTATTGAACTTTTAGGGACTAACAACTGTAAGTTTACAGAGCAAAGGGTTGACAAAGCATTTCTCATACTTTACAATATTTGTAAAGTATGAGAAATGATAATAAGAGAAGCAAAACAATAATAAAATTAACAGGGAAACTGCCGGTTTTTACTTTTAATGATTTTTTGAGCACAGAAGAAAGTAAATCTTATCTTTGGATGGTTCTACACCGTTACGAGAAAAGTGGCAAACTACTCCGTTTAAAAAAGGGGATCTATACAACCACTGCTTATGTTGAAAGAATGAGAAACCGTGGCGAGATAGAGGTATTTACAGATTTTTTAGCTAACTTTCTGTATTCGCCTTCTTATTTAAGCTTGGAAACAATTCTTTATCGTTACAATATCCTGACAGAGATTCCTGTTAATCTGACTTCTGTGTCTAAGAACAAAACCGCCATCTTTACCAACAAGCTGGGTAATTTTATATATCATAAAGTTAAACCTTCTCTTTTTTGTGGCTTTGATTTATCTGAAGAAAGTGGTTTTTCTATTATGAGAGCTACCAAAGCCAAGGCTTTATTTGACTTTTTATACCTGCGCAAGAACATATTACCAAATAAGGAAGCGGTAAAAGAATTAAGACTGAATGTAGATAATTTAAGTCGAACTGATATTAAAGAATTAAAAAAATATGTTGCCTTAGAAGGCTCCAAAAAATTAAAAGAAATATTGAATTATCTTTTGGATTAAAACATGGAATTAATAAAAATATTTTTAACTAAGTTGATTAGAGATTCTGCTTCTGATAATAAAGTTTTCAGACGGAATTTATTGAAGAATTATTTGCAGATTCTTGTTCTGGATTTTCTTTATGCTGACAGAAAATATAGCCAGCTGATTTTTTACGGAGGTTCTTGTCTTGCTCACTGTTATAACCTGCCGCGTCTTTCAGAAGATCTGGATTTTGTGGATTTGAAGAAAAAAATAGAAATTCCCAAACTGGCGAAAGATTTAGAAATACATTTTAAGAAAAATACAGATCTTGAAGTAAGAGCAGTACCACAGAAATTTCGAGTCTATTTAAAGTTTCCTTTGCTTCGTGAGTTAGGGTTGGCTGGAAAAAGCGAATCAGACCTTCTTTTTTTGAAAATAGAAATTTTTAAAGAATTTGATTTTTGCACAGACTATAAGATAGAAACTGTTCCTTTATTTAAGTTTAATAGAACAGTGTTAGTTAAAACCTTTGATTTGCCCACTTTGATGGCTACCAAGATTCGGGCTGTTTTGAAGAGAAAATGGGAAAAAACTGACAAGAATGGCAAGATTCTAGCAACGGTTAAGGGTAGAGATTATTATGATTTACTCTGGTATTTGGAAAAAGGCATAATGCCGAATTTTGAATGCTTGGAAGGTATTACTAATAAAGAGGAACTTAAAGAACAGTTACTGGCAGTGATTATGAAAGTTGATGCCAGAAGTATTCAAATTGACCTTGAGTCACTGATTGATAATCCTGAGCTGGTAAAAAATTTGAGTAAGAATATCAAAGAGATTTTAAGAAAAATGGTAGCAGATATATAATGATAAATTCTGTTGAGGTTTTTCCAAAATATGACAAATAAAGATATAAGAAACTTAATTTTTGTTGATTGCGAGGCAAGCGGTAAGTCGCCAAGTACCGGGAAACTTACTGAATTCGGTGCAGTAGCTTATCCCTCAAAAGCTACATTCCACGGGGTATTGGCAGGGGAAAAGCTGGTGGAAGAAAAAGAAGTTTTTGAGAAATTTGAAAAGTGGGTTCTTCAAGTCACGAAGGGCGGAAGGCCGATTTTTGTAAGTGATAACCCTGCCTTTGATTGGCAGTGGATCAATGATGGCTTTTGTCGCACTCTTGGCAGGAATCCTTTCGGTCATTCCGCAAGAAGGATTGGTGATTTTTACGCTGGTCTTGTTGGAGATTTTACAGATTCCAGTTCATGGAAGAAGTTACGCATTACACCGCATAATCACAATCCCGTTAATGATGCAATGGGAAACCTTGAGGCATTTGAAAGATTATTAAATGGGGAAAGATAGGTTAATTTAATCTAATTATATAATGGTAAAAAAAAGTGCCGGTACTCTTTTATATCGGGTAAAAAATAAATTCTTGGAAGTTTTTTTAGTTCATCCTGGGGGACCATTCTGGGCAAAAAAAGATTTAGGAGTCTGGTCTATTCCCAAAGGAGAATTTACAGAAGATGAAAATCCTCTGGATGCTGCCAAACGTGAATTTCAAGAAGAGATAGGTATTTACTGTACCGGAGAGTTTATTCCACTAACAGCAGCGAAGCAAAAGGGTGGAAAAATTGTTTATGCTTGGGCATTAGAAGGGGATATTGACCCTAACCAGATTAAAAGTAATACCTTTGAAATAGAGTGGCCTCCCAAGTCCGGAAAAAAACAAGAATTCCCTGAAATTGATAAAGGGGAATGGTTTAATATTTCAGAAGCAAAACAGAAAATAAATAAAAACCAAGTGGCATTGATTGAAGAATTAATGAGCAAACTTGATTTTACTGAGAAAGAAAAATAAATAAAGAAATGTGCTACCTAATTTTGTTTTATTGTCTTCTACCTTATGGATTTCATTTGCATAAAGTTTAAAATTCTTAGCCAATATTTTTCAATGTTTTGTTGATTATTCAGTTCACCATTTGGCTTATTTATATAATATTAATAACGGTATTATGACCTATAAAATTATAATTGCGATTGTATAGGGAAATAATGGAAAAAGACAAAAATTATTTCAATAAAAAAGGTAAATCTGCGGAAAACATTCTTCACAACCTAGCCGAAAAAACATTTCTTTCTGATTGGTGTTATTTAAATCCTAGGCTAGAGAAGGGGAAAGAGTTATGCGATTTATTGGTAGTTTATGATGATATTGCAATCATATGGCAAATTAAAAATTTAAAATTAGATAAGCAAGGTAAATATAAACAATCTGAATTAGAAAAAAATCTACGTCAACTTTCTGGTGCAAAAAGACAGTTATTTGATCTTAAAAAATCTGTAGAATTAGAAAACCCACATAGAGGAAAAGAAAAGTTTGATCTAACAACAATTAATAAAATTTTTCTAATATCTGTTTTGTTTGGACAAGGAGAAGAGATGTTTTCCTTTATTGAGGAAATAAAAAAACATAAAGTTCATATTTTCAATGAAGAATTTACTAAAATTGCTCTTAATGAATTAGATACAATAGCTGATTTTGTTGAATATCTAGATAAAAAAGAAGTATTAATTAATAAGAATAAAAATTTTCTTATCATAGGTGGAGAAAAAGAGTTGCTTGCTTTTTATTTGTTTAATAATCGAAGTTTTGATAGATTTGATAATGCTGATCATGTAATAATTGAAGAAGGGAGTTGGGATCTTTTACAGACAAAACCAGAATACATAGCAAAGAAAAAAGCTGATGAAATTAGCTATATGTGGGATGGGATGATAAGTAGAGCACATGAATCTTTTTCTAAAGAATATGAGCTTGTTGCCAGAGAATTAGCTTGGCCGAATAGGGTGCAAAGGCGATTTTTAAGCAAAGCTTTTCTCTCTGCTTGGATAGAAGCAGATAGAAGTAAAGTTGATTACCCATATAGACGTATATTAATTTCTGATGGCATGACTTATTGTTTTCTTTTTCAAAACGATCCTACGCCAACGAGAGAGAAAAGAAAAGAACATCTCGGTACAATTTGTTTTATTGCTCGTGGAAAGTGTAAAAATAATAAAAAAGTAATAGGCATAGCCACTGAAAGGAAAATAAAACCAACTTGTTCTTACGATTTTTGTGTTATATATTTGCCTGAATGGACTGATGAGCTCCAAAAACAATCAGAAGATATACAGAATAAATATAAAATATTTTTAAATCCCTCCATTCGCCATATTAGAGAAGAAGAATATCCCGTTTAGAATTAAATATAATAAATTAGATAACAATTTGCATCCTAACACAAATTTGCCCTACTATTTTTCTTCTAATAATTAGATTAAAATCTAACGAACTA
Source organism: Candidatus Immundihabitans aquiphilus (assembly GCA_002383355.1). Classification (GTDB taxonomy): domain Bacteria; phylum Atribacterota; class Phoenicimicrobiia; order Phoenicimicrobiales; family Phoenicimicrobiaceae; genus Immundihabitans; species Immundihabitans aquiphilus. The sequence continues at coordinate 15,801 of DFYM01000038.1, forward strand.
AAATACCCCAAACACAATCGGGTCATTTAAAGATTTCTATCCAAAATAGAAGGATATACTTTACTTAATTTTTCAACAGTTCAGACAAGGCCTTAGAAGAAGTCAATTTATATCTTTCTAATATAAATCTATTCATTTAAACTTAAGAAGGCTGCCCGCAACTGTTGCCATTCTTGTAATTCTTTGATAAGCTGGTTCCAACTGAATCTTGAAAGGGGCACAGGGATACTGATTTGTAGGCAAGTATAAATTAGATAGATTAGTAAAATTAAAAAACCCGAGGATATATTTCTCAGGTTTTTAATTTCCCAGAATCCAAAAACCGGAGATACTGGTTTCCATTGGGTTAATAGATTAAAATATCGATGAAGATTTCTGATTCTTTGCAATAATTATAAAGTATCAGAAATGATGGCAAAAGCAAAATTGAGTATAAATGTAAACCAAGTGACATTGATTAAGGGATTAATGAGCAAGCTTAATTTTATTAAGAAAGATTGACAATTTACCCTCATATGGTATATTGGAAGCGTAAAACATTCCATCGGGTGGAACATTATGCGCAAAGAATATAATAAAACTACAAATGTCTCAGGTATCTCTAAACGCAATAGGGATCTTTTAGATAAGCTAAATCGGGAAACAAAGGGGCCTTTTCCTATTGTTAAAGTTAGTACAACATTAGGCATAGATTTAGATAAAGCAAGGCGCCTGGTAGCATATTGGGTTGCCCGGGGTTGGCTAACTCGCATAAAAAAAGGTTTATTCACAACTGTTCCTCTGGGAGCTGTTAATCCTGCTGAAAGAAAAGAGAATCCCTGGATAGTGGCTAGTGTTGTTTTTGATCCTTGCTATATTGGTGGCTGGAGCGCTTGTGAATATTGGGGCCTTACAGATCAAATATTTAAAGACATAGTTGTTTTTTCCTCAAGAAAACCACGAAGAAAAAAACTTGAAATTCAAGGGACAACATATATTGTAAAGAATATCAAATCTGAAAAGATATTTGGCACAAAGACTGTTTGGCTTGAGCAAACAAGGATTAATATATCAGATCCTTCCAGAACATTGGTTGATATTTTAAATGAACCCTATCTTGGTGGCGGAATAAGAAATGTAGCTATTATATTGAAGGAGTATTTTGAAGGAGAAAACAGGGATGAATCAAAGATTCTAGAGTATATTACTAAATTAGGCAACAGAACAGTTTACAAGCGTTTGGGTTATCTCATGGAATTTCTTAAAATTGATGTACCCAAAACAATTGCGGTTTGCAAGAAAAATATAAGCTCTGGTTATTCTAGTTTAGAGCCATCTCTGCCTCCCAGAGGAAAAACCTTGCGAAGATGGAATCTCCGAATTAATGCCAAACTATGATTACTCATGAAGAAATCAAAAATTTAGTTGTTGAATGGAACATAAGAGAAGATGTCATAGAAAAAGACTATGTGATCGGATGGTTGCTCTGGGGCATTGGACAGGATAAGGATTTAAAAGATAAATGGGTTTTTAAAGGTGGTACTTCTCTTAAAAAATGCTATCTTGAAACATATAGATTTTCAGAAGATTTAGATTTTACCGTTTTACCTGATGCCCCTCTTAAACCACAAGATGTCCAGCCTATATTAGAGAGAATATTGGATCGCGTACACGAAGAATCAGGAATTAATTTTTCTGTAAAACCTGTTCTGCTCAAACAGAAGAATTTTCCCTTGTATACTGAGGGTAGGATATACTATCAGGGTCCTCGTCGCGCGCCTACTCCCGCCAGAATAAAATTAGACCTCAGTGCTTCGGAAAAAGTTGTATCCCAATCAATTACAAGATCAATCACGCATTCTTATTCTGACAAATTGCCCGAGCCAGCTAATGTTTTGTGTTATTCATTGGAAGAAGTGTTTGCTGAAAAAATACGGGCTATGGGAGAACGTGGTTATCCAAGAGATCTCTATGATATTATATTTCTTTTTAGAAACGGCCCTTTTAAAGAAAATCCCGAACTTATAAAATCGATTTTGGTTTCTAAATGTGAATCAAAAAATGTACCGTTGCCAAGTATTGAAATAGTTAAACAGCCTCAATTGTTGAATGAATTAAAAGCAGAATGGGGGAATATGCTTGGGCATCAATTACCTAAATTACCCAACTTTGAAGAATTTTTAGATGAATTACCGGAATTGTTTAATTGGTTAGAAAAACGATTTATTCCCGAACCATTAAAAACAATACCAGGCAGGAAAGGCGAAGAAATAGGTTGGTATCCTCCGGCTGGGGTTACAAGATGGGGTTTCAATATACCACTGGAATCAATAAGGTTTGCAGCTGTAAACCATCTTTGTATTGAACTGGGTTATAATGGAACAAAGCGAATTATTGAACCCTATTCTTTAAGACGTACTACGGAAGGTAATCTTCTTCTTTACACAATCAAAGTGGGTTATAATGAAATTCGCGCCTATCGAGTTGATAGAATTGAAAGTGTAAGAGTTACGGATAATACATTTCAACCTAAGTTTCAAATTGAATTTTCTCCCTCAGGCAATATTGATGCTCCACCTACTGATCGGAAAATTATAAAGTTCAAACACCCATCATTCAAAAAATATCATAAAACTTTTGGTCCAACATACATTTTTGAATGTCCAGTTTGTGGAAAGCGATTTAAGAGATCAAAATATGATTCAACATTAAAACCTCATAAGGATAAAAATGGTTATATGTGTATGGGCAGGTATGGATATTATATTGAAACCAAATATTAAGAACATGGGAGCAAATTAGATATCAGATGCAAATTAACTATACTATTTTTCTCTAATAATTAAATTAAAATACAGTAAACTAAAATATTCCAAACATGATTGGGTAAATTAAAGATTTCTATCTAGAATAGAGTATGTTTTACTTAATCTCTCAACAATTCGGATAAGGTCTTAGAAGAAGTCAATTAATATTTTTTTAACAAATCTACTCATTCAAACTCAAAAACGATATCTGTAGTTGTTGCCATTCTTGTAATTCTCTGATAAGCTGGTTCCAACTGATTCTTGAGAGGGGCACCAAAGAAGATTTTTGATGAGTTCTATCTCTCAAAAACGCTTCATTTAAGCTAAAAATTACCCCTAATTTTGCGGTTCCAAACCCACAATTTTTTTGATATGAAATTCCTTCAGGAAAAATTAATTTCTGGAACCGAGACCATAAATGGGGTGGAAAATGAGGCCATTCTTCACCTAGATTACGTATAAGCCCGATTGCATAGCTTAAGACACTTTCAATATCAAAATTATCAAGGTAGGATTCTTTTAAAGAAAGAGAGAGGATAAGATTTTCCATTCCTCTAAAACTTAAGGATTTTTTAATCAGTATTGTTTCTGAAAAAGGGATTGTTTCTGAGCAAATTACAAAACAGAAAGAGTTATTGAGTACAACAGAAACAGCAGAATTCTTGGGAATAAGTAAAAATACTCTTTATGAATGGATTATTCAAAAAAAGATCCCTCATTTTAAGGTAGGACGTTTAGTTAAGTTTAAAAAAGAAGATTTAGAAGCTTGGTTAAAAAAGAAAAAAATGGAAGAAGAAGAGATTTTATGGTAAAGTATTATACTGTGGAGAAGTGATATGGGAATCTATAAGAAGGGTAATAGCTGGTATGTTGATTAACTACCTGAAAGGTAGAAGAAAGAGAAAGATGGTAGGGCCTTCCAAGAAGCTGGCTGAGCAGATCTTAAAGGATATTCAGGTAAAGAATGCAAAAGGGGAATATCTGGGAATCTTTGAAGAAAGAAAGATCTCCTTTACAGATTTTGCCCAGAAATATTTGGTATATTCTAAAACCAACAAGGCATTCTTCTCTTATAAAAGGGATTTGGTAAGTTTTAACAGCCTGTTACCGGTATTTGGAGATAAATATCTATTTGAGATTATTCCCCAGATGGTGGAAGAATACAAGACAAAAAGATTACAGGAAGAAGTTACCCCAGCCACTGTAAACCGTGAGCTCAGTGTCCTCAGACATCTTTTTAACAAGGCCATTGAGTGGGGTTATCTAATTAAGAATCCCATGCGAGAGGTAAAATTATTAAAAGAACCACCTGGCAGGACAAGATATCTGAGAACAGAAGAGATAGAGACTTTACTTGAGGTTATTGATTCTTTTTCCAATGATATCAAAAATTATTTAAAACCGATTGTCCTGATTGCCTTGAATACCGGTTTACGGAAAAGAGAAATTTTGCAGTTAAGATGGAAAGACATATACTTTGAAAAACGAAAGATAACTGTTTCTGTAACTAAAACCAATGAAACTAGAATTGTTCCTATGAATGAAACAATTTATCAAGAGCTAAAAAGGATGCCCCAAGACCAGGAAAGTGAATATATGTTCTGTAATAGAAAAGGGATACCTTTCGGGAATGTGAGGAAGAGTTTTGACCGGGCATTGAAATTAGCCAAAATTAATGATTTTCGGTTCCATGATCTGCGCCATACCTTTGCTTCACATCTGGTGATGAACGGTTGTGATATCCGGACGGTTCAACAGTTGATGGGCCATAAAGATATAAAAATGACCATGCGTTATTCCCATTTATCCAGGTCACATTTACAGGATGCAGTGAATAAGCTTGACATGTCATGGGCACTATATGGACACCAAAGGGATATTAAAGAGAATAATGCAAAAGATGAAACGGCTGGAAAGCCAAATATAATAAAGATTTAAGAGTAACGAGCCGGCGTAGCTCAATTGGCAGAGCAACGGAATCGTAATCCGTAGGTTGTCTGTTCAACTCAGATCGCCGGCTCCAGGTTTTGCATTTCGGATATTTACTATTTTTATATCTAGTGCTCGGTTAACTAAGGTAGGATAGTTATGAGATTGCTTCGCTTGCGCTCGCAATGACATTTTTTATTTGGTCATTGCGTAGTATACCACGGGCTTGCCCATGGGGTTTCCACATATTTTCGCTAACGACTATCGACTAGATACTAACGACTAACGACTGTATGGTCCTGGCGAGGGAGCAAAGCGACCGAAGCAATCTTAAGAGGCATAACCTATTTTATTTAACCGAACACCAGTTAGCCGGCTAGGCTAATCAGCATAATTAATCAATTAGCTGGTTTCCAAAATTTCTAAAACTAAGAATTTTCTAAGAACGAACGATCTAATGCTAATGAACAATCCTAAATTGACCTCTCCTACTGAGGTCACCAGACTTCTTACTAAATATGATTTTAAATGTAAAAAAAAGTGGGGCCAAAATTTTTTAGTAGACCAAAACACCTTACAAATAATTATTGAGGCGCTAAAATTAACGCCGGAAGACCACCTTTTAGAGATTGGCACCGGTATCGGCACCCTCACTTCTGCCCTATCTCCCCTAGTTAAACAAGTTATATCTTTCGAAAAAGATAATAAATTAGCCCCTCTCTTAAACGAAAGTCTTTCTTCCCTCAATAATATAGAAATTATTTTCGAGGATATTATGAATTTTGATCTGGCTAAATTTTTGAAGGAAAAAAGAGAAAAAGGGGAAAGGATAGAAAAGATAGTAAGCAACCTTCCTTATTATATTTCCCTTCCTTTAATTAGAAAAATTCTTGAGCTTAATAAATATCTTAAAGTGGCAGTGCTTTTGGTGCAGAGAGAGGTAGGAGAAAGATTGATCGCTAAGGCGGGAAGCAAAGCCTATGGCATATTATCGGTGTTGACTCAATATTACTCCCAACCTGAAAAAATACACTTGGTCCCTTCTACAGTATTTTACCCCCAACCTAAGGTGAATTCTATGATCATTAGATTGAATATTTATAGAGAACCACCGCTTTCGGTGGGTGACGAAAAATTGTTTTTAGATATCGTTAAAGCCTCTTTTCAACAAAGACGAAAAAAATTAATTAATTCTCTATCTCATTATTTTTATGGTAAAATTGATAAGCCAGGGATAGAAAAGGTATTAAACCGTCTTGAACTGGATAAAGAACGACGAGGGGAAACCCTCACCTTAGAGGAATTTGCTAGACTAAGTATAATGATGGGGGAAAACATGGATCAAAAAAATTAGCCCCCGAATTCTTGACAGTTAGCAATACATATGATAGCTTTATCATACGATTTTTATTTTTAGGGTAGAAATTTGAAAATTCTTAATCTTACTGATTATTGATAAGGATAAGGAAGGGGAAAATTATATTATAATGATGGTTAAATCAATAAATAGAGCTAATATGCAGCGAAAAAAGTTTTACTTAGGTTGGATAATTATTTTTGTTTCTACCTTTTTAATTATTTCCTTAAATCAATTTTCTTCTCCTTTTAGGTTAAATTCCTTTGCGGCAGTTACTTCAAATTTGACTGATTCACCAGTCTACCTGGCTTATTTTTACGAAGTAGGATGCCACGATTGTGATAAAGTTAAGGTTATACTGGAAGATATTTCTTCAAGTTATTCCGATCCTGATAAACTGATCGTGAAGAGTTTTGATGTGGGACTACCGGAAAATATAGAATTGGCTGAATCCCTGGGCGAGTTGTATCATATGCCTGAGGAAGAAAGACTTTTGGTTCCCGTAATATTTATAGGGGAAGAATACTTACTAAGAGAAGCTATTACCTATGAGAATTTGGAAAGGTTAATCGAAAAATACTCGACTATAGAAACTATTGCTCCCTGGGAAAGGGCAGCGGAAAAAGACCTTACTGTTCAAGAAAGATTAATTGCTCGTTTCGAGTCCTTTGGTCTAGCAGCGGTAGCGGTGAGTGGCTTGATTGATGGTATCAATCCCTGTGCCTTTGCTACTATTATCTTTTTTATTTCTTACCTTAGCATGGTCAACCGAAAAGGGAAAGAGATACTCTGGGTGGGAGGGGTATTTACTTTAGCTGTTTTTCTGACTTATTTCTTAATTGGGACGGGTGCACTAAAGGTGATTACCTCTCTATCTTTTTTGCCTTTAGTCCGCAAGATATTCGTTTTGGTTACTGCTACTCTGGCTTTAATTTTGGGAGTAATCAGCCTATACGACTATTTCCAATTCAAAAGGAAGGGGACTACCAAAGATGCCAAGTTGCAGTTGCCCTCTTTTTTAAAGAAGATGATTCATTCCTCTGTTCGGAAGAATGTGCGACTGGGTAATTATGTTTTAATGGCGGCGGTAACTGGTTTTTTGGTTTCAATTTTAGAATTAGCCTGCACTGGCCAGATTTATCTCCCTACCCTTATGTTTATTAGTACTATCCCTGATTTAAAGATTAATGCCCTGATTTACCTCTTGCTCTATAACCTGATGTTTATAGTTCCCTTAATTCTGGTCTTTTCTTTTACTTATTGGGGGACTACTTCTGCCCAGTGGGCGAGGCTTACCCAGAAGAATTTTGGGAAGATCAAAATAGCTATGGCCCTCCTGTTTTTTGGATTAGCCGGACTATTGTTTTATAATGGAATATTTTACTAAGAATAATAAATTGGCAAAATCTGTAACTTGTATTTAATATTAACCTATAATTGAATAGGCAGCGCGGGTAGAGCCAGAAGAGCCTATCCTGCTGGGGCGAAATTTATTTCTCGTGAAAACAGGAAACGGTTGAGCCGGAACCTCTGTTTTTACGAAGGGGTAAATTGAAGAATTAATCAATGGATCATGATAAATTGTCAAGGAATAAAGAGGTGTTTGGATATGGTTTTTTCTTTTTTCATAAATAAAAAATATAATATTTTAAGTAGGTGGTTAATAATAATCACGATTTTTTTGATTTCTTTTTGTTCTTCGGTAATTACTTCCTCCTCATCCTCCTCATCCTCTTTTAGAATGGGTTTCCCTGCTCCCAATTTTACGCTTAAAACGGTAGAGGGAGAAACCTTCTCTTTGGAGGATTGCAAAGGAAAACAGAAACTTCTTATTTTGTATTTTTACGATAATGAAAATAATAAGGATTCTATCCGAGGGATAGAAGAATTAGTCCAATATTTTGAAGGGCATACAATTGCGGAAAAATATCGGGTAATCATAATAATGAATGGCTATAAAGATGGGGAAGAAGATATCAGGCCAATTAAAGAGTTTCAAGATAACAAGGGAAGGTCTTTTACTATACTATTAGACAATGATAAGGAAGTAAACAATCTTTATAAGGTTGAAGTTTTTCCTACCACTATCTTTTTAGATAATAATTTGGTAGTAAAAAGAATATACCCGGGTTTAATCCCTGAGCAACAAAATATAATGTTTCAATATCTCAGTTATTTCTTATCTGCTCAAGAAAAAGTGGTTGCCAAAAAGGAGAAAAAAGACGAGGGCTGCGAGGGCGGAGTATGCCCTCCTCCTCCCGGTTATTAAAAAGAGGATTTATTATTATAAAAAATATTAAAGACAAGATAGAATAAGATAATATATTCTTATTAGCTTTAAGTTTTTTTGCTTTATGTTTTTTAATTTGTTAAATTTATCCTTCACGCTAAATGCTATGTGCTTTACGCTATATTCTATATTTATTAATAACTATTGGTTGAAGGACGTAATTGTTTATGTTACAATAATACAGCCCTTATATAATTTATTTAAAAATTTAAAACATCAAAACAAAAGGAGATAATATAATATATGATTTTAAAAGAAGATAAAGAGAAAGTAATGAAAAAATTTCAACATCACGTCACCGATACGGGTTCCACGGAAGTGCAAATTGCTTTGCTAACCGAAAGAATAGGTTATCTTACCGAACATCTAAATAAAAATAAAAAAGATTTTCATTCTAAAGACGGATTATTAAAGATGGTGGGTAAGAGAAAAAGATTATTGAATTATCTTAAAGAGAAAGATCAGAATAAATATCTAAAAATCCTTAACGACCTTGATTTAAGAAAATGAGATAATAAAAAGATTACATAAATTTAATATAATCCAAATTTTACTATTCAAGCTAAAAAGGGAGGAAAATAATAACCATAAATGTTAGGATCTATAGGAGTAAAAGTAAATATAAACGATAAAATAATTAATTTAGAAACTGGTAAAGTTGCTAAACAGGCCGATGGTTCAGTAGTAGTTAGTTGTGAAGACACCACTGTATTAGTAACCGCCGTATCTTCGGAGGAAGAAAAAGAAGGAATAGATTTTTTTCCTTTATTAGTAGACTATGAGGAAAAATTTTATGCCGCTGGTAAAATACCGGGAGGTTTCTTTAAAAGAGAAGGTAGACCAAGTAATAATGCCATCTTAATTTCTCGACTTATTGATCGTCCCTTACGGCCATTATTCTCGGAAAAATATAGGAAGGAAGTACAAATTATTGCTACCGTTCTTTCTTATGACCAAAAGAATTTGCCAGATATCCTGGCGATTATCGGAGCCTCTGCTGCCTTATGGCTATCGGATATTCCCATCCAGTGCCCTATAGGAGCAGTTAGAATTGGTTTAATAAATAAAGAATTAGTGGTAAATCCTACAGTCCAGGAATTAGAAAATAGCGAATTAGATTTAGTGGTAGCAGGAACAAAAGACTCGGTCATAATGATGGAGGGAGAGGCAAAAGAGGTCTCAGAGGAAATCATATTAAAAGCGGTAGATTTGGCTCAGGAATCAATAAAGAATATCGTAGAAAAGCAAGAAAAATTGTTAGAATTGGTAGGAAAGCCTGAGCTGAAGGAAAAATTATTTTCTCCTTTAGAAGAAGCAGGGGATAAAGAAGCTCTTTACGAAAAAATAAAAAATGATTTTGGGGAAGAGATTAAAAAAGCTCTCTGTATCATCGAGAAGGAAGAACGTGCACAATCTTTAAAAAATATATTTAATGACCTTAAAGAGAAATTTTTCGAAGAGGGAGAAGACAAAGAAATTTTCTTAAAAGAAATTTTCGATAAAATTTGTAAGAAAATTGTCCGCGATTTAATAATTAAAGAAAAGGTCAGAGTAGATGGCAGAAAATTGGACGAGATTCGTCCTATTAGTTGTGAAATAGGTATACTTCCGAGAGTACACGGAAGTGCTTTATTCACCAGAGGACAAACCCAAGCCCTGGTTTTAACTACTTTAGGGACTATTAAGGATAGACAATTTATTGATACTTTAGAAGAAGAATCTTCCGAAAGATTCTATCTACATTATAATTTCCCGCCATATAGTGTAGGTGAAATAAGTCCTCGGAGAGGCCAATCCAGGAGAGAAATTGGCCATGGTGCTTTAGCTGAAAAGGCTTTAAGGTTTTCTATTCCTTCAGAAGAGGAATTCCCTTATACTATTCGGGTAGTTTCTGAAATATTGGAATCAAACGGTTCTTCTTCTATGGCTACAGTCTGTGGAAGTAGTTTATCGTTGATGGATGCAGGGGTGCCTATAAAAAGACCAATAGCGGGAATGGCTATGGGCCTAATAAAAGAAAATAATGAAGTAGAGGTTTTGACAGATATTTTAGGTATAGAAGACCACTTTGGAGATATGGATTTCAAGGCGGCAGGGAGTAGTGAGGGGATTACAGCCATTCAAATGGATTTAAAAATTGCTGGAATCGATAGAAGTATAATGGATAAAATTTTACAAAAAGCCAAGAAAGCTAGATTGATTGTCTTAGAAAAAATGAATGCAGCAATTTCTGCTCCTAAGAAAAGTTTATCCATCTATGCACCTAAAATATCTATCCTTAAGATTGATCCCAGTAAAATTGGCTTGGTTATTGGACCAAGTGGAAAGAATATAAAGAAAATTATTGAAACTACTGGTGCCTCGATTGATATTAAAGAAGATGGCGAAATTTTCATTTCTTCTCCTGAACAAGAAGCCGTAACTCAATCTAAAAATATGATTGAAAGTTTAATCAAAGAAGCCAGAGTAGGGGATATATATAAAGGCAGAGTAACTCGAACCACTGGCTTTGGGGCTTTTGTAGAAATATTGCCTGGCAAAGAAGGGCTGGTACACATTTCTAAACTATCAAAAAAACATGTGGCCAGAGTCGAGGATATCGTTAAAGTAAATGATGACATATTAGTTAAAGTTACTGGGATTGACAGCCAGGGGAGGATCGATTTAAGGAAAGTAGAGGCCGATGAAAATAATATCCTAATAGATGAGGAAGAAAAACAAGAAAACTACGATTAACTTCTTGATAATAGATAATATAAGCAATAATAAGTCCCATAAGACGGTTAAGAAAACAGGTTTAAAAAGAGCAGAGTAAGAAGTGGTGAATAATAAGAAGAACAAGATAGAAGTAAAATTAGAAAAAGTAAAAGGGTGTGAAGATCTGCCTTTGCCCTTTTCTGCCAGCGAATATTCCTCAGGAACTGATCTATTATGTGCTGAATCATCGGAAATTGTATTAAAGCCAAGAGAGATAAGATTAGTTTCTACTGGTATCAGAATTATGATTCCCGCCGGTTACGAAGGCCAAATAAGACCACGGAGTGGTTTGGCTTTAAAATATGGAATAACCATTTTAAATAGCCCGGGCACTATTGATGCTGATTATCGCGGAGAAGTAAAAGTAATATTAATTAATTTAGGGGAGAATGATTTTATTATCCGAAGAGGAGATAGAATTGCTCAATTGGTTATTCAAAAGGTATATGTTCCTGATTTTAAGATAGTTTCTTCTTTAAGTAGAACTAAAAGGGGGGAAGGTGGTTTTGGACATAGTGGGATAAGGACCTCTAACCAAACTAAAACTTAAAATAATATTTAATTTGTTAGCAGAAAGAGGGAGATATTAATGGGCACCGAGCTAATCTTCGGAATGCTGGGAGGCTTAGGGCTGTTCCTTTACGGAATAAATTTACTTAGCGAAAGCTTACAAAAAATCACCGGTGATAAAATTCAAAGGATTTTAGAATTACTGACTAACAACCCCCTAATGGGCATGATAAGCGGAGCCTTAATTACCTCTATCATTCAAAGTAGTAGTGCAACGAGTGTTATAACTATCGGACTAGTAAATGCAGGATTATTAAATCTAAAACAGGCCATAAGTGTGGTAGTTGGAGCAAATATAGGAACTACTATAACCGCGCAGATAGTATCTTTCCGTTTGGAAAAATACGCTCTCCCCGCCATTGGCTTAGGAGTTATTTTAAATCTATTATTCCAAAAAAGAAAATACAAATATTTAGGACAAGTCCTACTCGGTTTCGGTATATTATTTTTAGGATTATATACTATGTCAACGGCGGTCAGTCCTTTAAGAAGTTATACCCCTTTCCTGGATTTGCTGGTAAATATCTCTTATAATCCCTTATTAGGAGTGGTTGTAGCTACCCTATTTACGGCAATTATCCAAAGTAGTAGTGTTACTACCGCAATAATTATTGCTCTGGCAATTCAAGGTATAATTACTACAGAATCAGCTCTGCCCTTGATATTGGGGGCAAATATCGGGACTTGTTTTACCGCAGTCCTCGCTGGTGTAGGGAGTTCGGTAACGGGAAAACGGGTTGCCCTTTCCCATCTTATCTTTAATATTGGTGGAGTACTAATTTTCCTACTTTTTTTAAAAAGATTTACTACCTTAGTAACTTTGACCTCTCCCAGTATCCCCAGACAAATAGCTAATGCCCATACTATCTTTAATGTAATTAATGCTATTATATTGCTCCCCTTCTTTTCTCCCTTTGTTAAATTTATCACTAAAATCTTACCGGGAGAAGAAATAGTTATAAAAAAGGGCCCTCTTTACTTAAGTAAAGAGGTAATAAATTCCCCTTCTCTGGCCTTAGCTCAGGCAACCAAAGAGTTAGTTAGAATGGGGGAGATAGCGGTAAGTATGCTCAATGATGTGCTACTATCTTTTATGCAAAATGATATAAATCTTTTGAAAAAAATTTATTTAAAGGAAGAGGTAGTGAATACCCTTCAGAAAGAAATTACTAAATATCTGGTATTAGTTTCTCAAAAATCACTTACTGAAAGTCAATCGGAAAAATTGAAAGATTTAATGAATATAGCCCACAATATAGAGAGAGTAGGTGACCACACCGAAAATTTAGCGGAACTTACGGAAGAAAAAATAAGCGAAAATCTACCTTTTAGCGATCAGGCCTTAAACGAATTGAAATTTATGTTTTCTAAGGTACAAACTTCTCTACTTAAATCGATCACTGCCTTAAAAAATGGGGATCTAAATTTAGCTCTAGAAGTAACTGCTAAAGAAGACGAAATTGATAAAATAGAACAAGAACTGCGTGACCATCATATCGATAGATTAAATCAAGGTATCTGCTACCCAGAATCAGGAGTAATTTTTTTGGACATGATCAGTAATTTAGAAAGAATCGGCGATCATGCTAATAATATTAGCTTGATGGTAAAAGATGAACTAAGCAAAGAGACATAGAAGCATTATCCAAAAAGTTAGGAGAATAAGTGTCATTAATATGGTTAGGATTAATTCAAGGAATAACTGAATTTCTTCCGGTAAGTAGTTCTGGTCATTTGGTAATAGCGCAACATTTTTTAAAAATAAATTTGCCCGGCGTAGCCTTCGAGGCCTATCTCCATTTGGCAACAGCTTTAGCGGTGATAGTGCTTTTTAAAAAAGAGATAAAAGAAATGTTCATCTCTTTTATTCAAAGTATTTATAAGTTATTTCAAGGAAAAAATTTTTCTAAAATACTAAAAGAAGACCGCTATGCTAAATTTGCCTGGTTTTTAGTAATAAGTTCTGTCCCTGCCGCTCTCCTGGGATATAGCTTTGATCCTTATGTAGAAATATTATTTGATAGTGCCCTAACAACTTCTTTAATGTTATTCCTCACGGGAATTTTGCTCTGGTTTGGTAATAAGTATTATTCTAAAGGGGATAAAAATATTAACACTCTAACCTATAAGGATGCTATTTTTATCGGCTTAGCCCAGGCTATAGCTATTATTCCAGGTATTTCCCGGTCAGGCTTAACCGTTTTAGCTGGATTACAAAGAAATCTGGATCGAGAATTTGCCGCTCAGTATTCTTTTCTCTTATCAGTGCCGATTATACTGGGGGCAGCACTCCTTAAGATAGGGGAATTACCTTCTTCTTTAAATATAGATTTTTCTAGTTGGATATTTTCAGGAGTGGTGGCTTTTATATCCAGTTATGGAGTAATGAAGGTATTCATTAGATTATTAAAAAATCGTAAAATATATATCTTTTCCTATTATCTGTGGGCTCTATCTATTTTAACCTCTGGGTTAATTTTATTCAAAGGATACTAAAGATGAAAAAGAAAAATACTGCCAAGGAAATTTTTAGCATAGTATTATTGTCCTTTTCCTTGCTATATATTTTTGCCTTTATCTTTACGGATAAAATGGGAGTTTGGGGAGAAATTATAATAAAAACTACCACTAGTAATTTAGGAATAGGGGCTTATATTTTGCCCTTCTTATTATTTTTTTGGGGTTTGGTAACCTTTTTTAATTATAAATTTTCTCATCCCTATCATAAAATTTTTGGTCTAGGTTCTCTATTCATAATTTTTCTTACTTTTATCCACCTTAAGCTGCTATTGCTGGATGATCCTTACTTAGTGGCAAAAAATGGGGCAGGAGGTGGGTTGCTGGGTTATTATCTGGCTAATTCTTTATATCTTTACTTTGGAATAACTGGTTCCTATCTGGTTTTAATATCTCTTAGTTTAATAATTTTATTGTTAATAACTGAGGTATCTTATTTTAATTTATTTTGTAACTTGTTTCGCAACCTAAAAACTATATTAAATAGATTTTATAACGGCCTCCAAGATGGTTCAAAAAAAATACCTCAAACTATTAGAAACACTATAAGACTAAAAGAAAATTCTGATTACGGTTATAATGAAATAGAGGAAAAGGAAGAGGAGAATGAAGAAGAAGAAGAGGGGAGAAGCCTAATAGTAAAATCTCGAGAAAAAAGGAAAAGGAAAAAGTTAGAGGAGGAGATAGCTTTTGATGAAGGATATCCCGAAGCTAACATAGATAACTATCAAATACCTCCTTTATCTTTACTTTTGGAAGCCAACAATAGAGAAAAAGGTGACAGCAAATTAGAAATTGAGGAAAATATAAAAACACTGGAAAAGACCTTCTTTAATTTTGGTATAGAGGCCAAAGTAGTGGGCCTAACCCAGGGGCCTACAGTTACCCAATATGAAATTCAACCAGCTCCTGGGGTTAAAATTTCTAAAATAACCAACTTAAGTAATGATATTGCCTTGGCTTTTGCCGTAGCCTCGGTGAGGATAGAGGCTCCTATTCCCGGGAAAAATGCGGTAGGTATCGAAGTTCCTAATCGCCGAAGAGTTAATGTTCATTTAAAAGAGATTTTACAAAGTAACGAATTCAAAAATACTAAATTTAAATTACCTCTAGCCTTAGGAATAGATATAGGAGGCAAACCAATAATTGCTGATTTGACCGAACTACCTCACCTTCTAATTGCCGGAGCTACCGGGTCGGGTAAAAGTGTCTGTATAAATAATATAATTTTAAGTTTTCTTTATAAGTTAGATCCCAACTCAGTAAAATTTCTGATGATAGATCCAAAAAGAGTGGAATTGAATGTTTATAATGGTATCCCCCATCTATTAATCCCGGTGGTTACGGATCCTGCTCAAGCCATTAAAGTATTAAGTTGGGCAATCTCTGAAATGGAAAGAAGATTTAAAATTTTTGCAGAAGTGGGGGTTAGAAATTTAGAAGGATACAATGAATATGCCAAAAATGTTAAATCAGAAGATATCTCCGCTTCTACCTTACCTTATATCGTATTAATTATTGATGAATTAGCGGATTTAATGTTATCTTCTCCGGTTAAAGTGGAAGAAGCATTATGTAGATTAGCCCAGATGACCAGAGCTACTGGAATACATTTAATTATTGCTACTCAGCGCCCCTCAGTAGATATTATTACTGGTTCGATAAAAGTGAATTTCCCCTCTCGTATTGCTTTTGCGGTATCTACTCAAGTAGATTCGAGAACCATATTAGATGTTAATGGAGCAGAAAAACTCTTAGGAAATGGTGATATGCTATTCTCGCCGGTGGGCACTTCTAAACCAATTAGAGCTCAAGGTGCTTTCGTAACCGAAAAGGAGATTAAAAATGTAGTATCTTTTTTACAGAAAAACAGCCCAAGTCCAGTTTACAAACAAGAGGTATTAGAGTTTAAAAAGAAAGAAAATGACTATGCGAAGGCGGAAGAGGAGGAGGAAGATGAATTACTTAATGAGGCCATCTCTATAGTAATTAACAGTAAACAGGCTTCTATTTCCTTATTGCAGAGGAAATTGAGAATAGGTTATACCAGAGCTGCTCGGTTGATAGATTTAATGGAGGAGAGAGAAATTGTGGGGCCTTATGATGGTCGAAACCCCAGAAAAATATTAATATCTAATGAAGAATACTTGAATAAGAAGGGAAAATAAATTAATTGCTAAGTGGACGGATTAGTGGTTTGATTAAAACTTATCCCCCTCGCTCGACGAAGAGTTGTTTTGGGTATATAATAATACTATAAAGTAAATAAATTGGTTTTTAGAACCAACCAGAACCAAAAGGAGAATAACTTTTGTTAATGAGAGATATTGGAAATTTCCTAAAAGAAAACAGGGAAAGAAAGGGCATATCTTTAAGTAAGGCAGAAGAAGAAATAAAAATACGTAAAAAATACCTTCAAGCCTTAGAAGAAGGTAATTTCGACCTCATTCCGGGGAAGGCTTATACCCTGGGGTATTTAAAAAATTATAGTAAATACCTGGGTTTAGATGACGAAGTTATAAATGGTATCCTCCAAGCTTATAAAGATTATACCCAAAAATCAAACGGTATTCTCCTACCGGCAAAAGAAAAAAATGTTTCTTTTAAAAGGAAAGAAAAAGAAGAAAAATCCACTTCATTAGGTAAGAAGAAAACGGTTTCCCCTTATAAGTATGTTTATTTGATCAGTTTTCTTTTAATCATATTGGTAGGTTTATGGTGGTTAAATTATTCTTTAAAAGAAGCTCAAAATATACCTATTCCTACTCCTCAAATAGAAAGTGAAACAGAGAGAAGGCCCACGGAAAGTAAAAATAATGAAGCTTCTACCTTATCTCTGGAAAATAATAAGGTAGAAGAAGTTTACCCTCACCTTGGTGAAGCCCCAGTTGAGGAGACTTTATTGAGCGAGGATATAGCTATTAGTAAATTGCCCTCCTTAAGAATTGTAGCTACTAATAACACCTGGATAAAAGTACTTTCTAATGACCAGCCAATCTTTGAAGGGATATTATTTGAGGGGGAAGAGATGGTTTGGCGGAGCGATCAATCTTTAGATTTAGTTACCGAATATCCAGCTCAGATTGAGGCCTATTATAATGAAAATAAAATTGAAATAAAAGAAGGAATGACGAGAAATAATATTTTGAAATATAGTTTTACTCCTAGGTAAAGCTACTTGTAAAGGTTATTAAGAGGGGAATAGCAGTTAAAACCGTGGGAAAGATATATTTGCCGAAGCCAGTTAAACTTATTGTAAGTATATTCGGTGCCGAGGAGTATCTTATTAATTATTATAAAGAAATATTGATAAAAGAATTTGGCCCAGTAGATCTAGAAAGTAATATTCAGCCTTTTAATTTTACCGACTATTATGCCACAGAATTTGGTAAAAATCTGATCCAGAAACTATATTCTTTCGAAACTTTAATCCCGGCAGAAAGGCTTCCGGAAATTAAAAAAAGGACCAATGATTTAGAAAGCCGTTTTGGATCTAGCTCTAATAGAAAAATAAATCTTGATCCCGGTTATATTTCTTTAGATAAATTTATTCTAGCAAGTACGAAAAACGGGCCTTCCAGAATTTATCTGAATAGCGGAATATATGCGGAAATTACTCTTAGATATATAAATCAATCATTCATCCCCGGTGAGTATACTTATCCTAATTATAAAACCGAGGAATATATAAATTTTTTAAATAAAGTTAGAGAAAAATATAAATTGCAACTGAGAAAGTATTCAGACAAATTAAATCAAAAAAACAAAAAAGATAAGGCAGATTTAACCTTTTGGAAACCATAAGAGCTTTTATTGCTATTAATTTAGATCCCGAAATAAGAGGGTATTTATCTTCCCTCCAGCAAAATTTAAATCTTGACGCTGCTAAAGTTAAAGTAAATTGGGTAGAAGAAAAAAATTTACATCTTACTTTAAAATTTTTAGGAAACATCTCGCCATCCCAAATAGAGTTAATAGAGATAGAATTAAAAAAAATTACCAGCCAATACCCCTCATTTTTTATAAAATTATTACCTGAGATAGGGGTATTCCCTTCCTATAAAATGCCCCGAGTAATCTGGGTGGGTATTAAAGAGGGAGCAGCAGAATTAACCGAAATTTATAATTTGGTAGAAACCAGATTATATAAAAAGGGCTTCCCCCGAGAAAGTAAAAATTTTTCTACCCATATTACTCTCGGGAGAGTAAAATACTTAAAAGATAAGGATAGTTTGATCCGCTCTTTAAAAAGCATTCACCTAGATAGTTTTTCCCAAAAAGTAAAGAGCATTGAGCTTATGGAAAGTAAATTAACCCCCCAAGGGCCCTTATATGGCATTATTCGTCAATATCCGTTAGCAGACTAAAATATATAAATATATAAAGGATAAAAAGGAGAGGGAAAATGGATGAAAAAGTTAAGCAAAGTAGCCCGGAAAAAGAAAAGGCCTTAAGAACAGCTATGGAAAATATTGAACAAAGGTTTGGAAAAGGTTCGATAATGAAGCTGGGAGACCGGCCTATTATATTAGATAGTAACTGTATATCTACCGGTTCGTTAGAATTAGATATTGCCCTGGGGATCGGAGGTGTTCCTCGAGGAAGAATAATAGAAATATTTGGCCCTGAATCATCGGGGAAAACCACTCTGGCTTTGCATATTATAGCGGAAGCCCAAAAAAATAACGGAATTGCCGCTTTTATTGACGCCGAACATGCTCTGGATCCAAACTACGCCAAGAATATTGGAGTAAATATTGATGAATTAATTATCTCTCAGCCGGATACTGGTGAACAGGCGTTAGAAATTACGGAGTCCTTAGTAAGAAGTAATGCAGTAGATGTTATAGTTATAGATTCTGTTGCCGCTCTGGTTCCCAAAGCAGAAATAGAAGGGGATATGGGAGATTCTTTTATGGGATTACAAGCTAGGTTAATGTCTCAGGCACTTAGAAAGCTTACTGGGGTTATTAGCAAATCCAGAACCACTACCATATTTGTAAATCAAATTAGGGAAAAAATTGGTGTTTTTTTTGGTAACCCGGAGACTACGCCGGGGGGCAGAGCACTTAAATTTTATTCTACCATCAGAATGGAAATTAGAAAAAAAGCGTCTATAAAAAAGGACGAAAACGATATCGGAATAAATGTAAAAGTAAAGGTAGTAAAAAATAAATTAGCTCCACCCTTTAAAGAGGCTAATATGGATATTCTTTTCGGTACCGGAATATCCAAAGAAGGAGATATTATAGACCTTGGTTTAAAATATAATATATTACAAAAATCAGGGGTATGGATATCTTACAATGATACAAAATTTGGGCAGGGTCGGGAAAATTCCAAAATATATTTGATGGAACACCCAGAAATTAGGGAAGAAATAAAAAATAAGATACTCTTGGCAGCAGGTCTGGATAAAATAGTAAGCAAAAAAGAGGTGGCTAAAGGATAAAAAAAATAACTTCTATCGAATATAACCAAAAAGAACCTACCAAAAGAGTAATTTGTATAAATAATAAATCAAGATATAATATAGGGGGAGAGCTAGTTGATTTATTAGACCTCCGCCTAGGCAAAGAATTATCTAAGGATGAATTTAATAAAATAACCTGGCAAGATGAAATTGAGAGGGGGAAAAAATATGTTTTTGGTCTTTTAAATCGGAGGAGTTATAGTAAATTCGAGATAATTAACAAATTAAGAATTAAGAATTTTTCGGAGGATATCATTGCAGAGATTATTCTTTGGTTAGAAAAGAAAGGATATATTGACGATGAGATGTTCGCCAATATGTGGGCTCAATCTAAAATAAAAAATAAACCGGTAGGGAGATATAGATTAAGTCAAGAATTAAAATTAAAAGGAATTAACCAAGATATTATTAATAAAGTATTAGATAAAGTATATAGTGAGACTGATGAACTTACTCTAGCCCAGAATCTTATTAGTAAAAAAATAATAGCTGCGAGACAAAAAAATTTACCAGTAAATCCGGATAAAATATATAGTTTTTTATTAAGAAGAGGGTTCTCCCGAGAAATTTCCCAAAAAATATACCATGAACTAAATAAATAAATAAAGTTAAAAAATAATTGCTGGTTATTTTTAACTTTTGGCAATATTCCCCTCTCCCTTCTAACCTTATTATTTAACTTATCTGGCTGGCTAATGCCCTATACCTCTGTCCTCTGTTTGGGTTATTTGACTTTTTGAATGATAAAGGTTAAAATATTTTAGGCATTTTTCTAAATTTTTTCTCTTGATTTCTTATCTGGAAGTATAGAAATTTTTGAAATTCTTATACCTCTAGAATAAGGAGAAAAAAATTTCTCTCGAGTAGCTTAAGGAAGGGTAGTTTTAGTTAACCTAATTTTATATAAATATCAAAGCAAAATAAATAAGGAACCTAAAATTTGTTTTTAAGTTTTTGAAGAGATAACTCCTAAGTTATCTAATTATGTACCTTGTAAATTGAATAAGGAGGTGAAGGAACATTAAGATTTATTATATTATCTTAGGCATTTTAATTGGCATAATAATAGGCTATCTTTTAAATAAATACATTATCAAAGCAAAGATATCCTCAATAGAAATGAACTGTGAGAATATGATAGCTAATGCAAGAAGAGAGGCCGATTCCATCAAAAAGGAAGCAGCTTTACAGGCAAAAGAAGAAGTCTACAAAATAAAAAGAGACGCCGAAAATTCTTTTAAAGAAAAGAGTACTGAATTACAAAAACTGGAAGAACAATTGATTAGAAAAAGTAATAGTTTGGTGCAAAGAATGGATTCTCTGGAAAAAAGAGAAAGGGCCTTAAGCTATAAAGAGCAAGAATTAGAAAATGAATTACAAAAAATTAGAGATTTACGCCAGGAGCAAAAAGATGAATTAGTGAGAATTTCTCAAATGACCCCTGAAGAAGCCAGGAAAGAACTTTTAAATAACTTAGAAAAAGAACTTGTCCACGAAAGTGGAAAGATAATAAAAGAAATAGAGGAACGAGCCTATGCAGAAGCAGATAAAAGAGCAAAAGAGATAATATCTTTAGCTATTCAAAAGTATGCTGCAGACCATACAGTAGAGACTACTACCTCTTTCGTTCCTCTCCCTAACGATGATATGAAAGGGAGAATAATTGGAAGAGAGGGGAGGAATATAAGAACGTTTGAAATGCTCACCGGAGTAGATTTAATTGTTGATGATACTCCAGAAGCAGTAATTATCTCGGGGTTTGATCCTATACGGCGGGAAATTGCCAAAATTGCCTTAGAAAAATTAATTGCTGATGGGCGTATTCAACCAGCAAGAATTGAGGAAGTAATAGAACAGTCAAAGGCAATTATTGAGAGCAAAATTCAAGAAGAGGGAGAACAGGTGGTTTTTGACCTGAATATTAAGAATATTAGCCCAAAATTGGTTAATATGTTGGGAAAATTAAGATATCGGACCAGTTATGGGCAAAATGTTTTGCAACATTCAAAAGAAGTTGCCTATCTTGCTGAAATTATGGCTGCCGAATTAGGGGTGAATACCTCGTTAGCTAAAAGAGCAGGGTTACTTCATGATATAGGAAAGGCTCTTGATTATGAGGTAGAAGGACCACATGCGAGTATAGGTAGTGAGATAGCTAAAAAAAATGATGAGACTTTTGAAGTGGTTAATGCCATTGCTGCTCATCACGGGGAAGTTGAACCAAAAACTATTGAAGCGGTCTTGGTACAGGCAGCAGATGCTATATCTGCTTCTCGGCCGGGAGCTCGACGGGAAATGCTCGAGACCTATATCAAGAGATTGGAAAAGTTAGAGGAAATTGCTAACTCTTTTGAGGGCATAGAAAATGCTTTTGCTATACAGGCAGGGAGAGAGATAAGGATAATTGTCAACCCAGAAGAGATAGATGACTATGTGGCTAAAAAGTTAGCTCGAGATATTTCGAAAAAAGTGGAAAAAAATGTGGATTATCCCGGCCAAATTAAAGTAATAATTATTAGAGAAGTCCGGGCAGTAGATTACGCAAAATAGAATTAAATATAAAAAGATAGATAGAAAGAAACAATTTTAAGGGGGTAGTTTTAACTAAATTACCTCCTTAAATAATTTAAGGAGAATGGTTTGGTTGGAAGTAATTTTGGAAAGTAATAAAAATAAAAATGCTGCTCTAAATAAGAGCAATAAGGATAAGGGCAAACGCTCCCGGGAAAGTAAACTCAAAGTCTTTATTAAAACTTTTGGTTGTCAGATGAATGTCAATGATTCCGAGTATATATTAGGGCAATTAGAGGAATTGGGCTATCAAGAAACTAAAGATATTTTGCGAGCCGATTTAATTATTTTAAATACTTGTTCGGTAAGGGCAAAAGTTGAACAGAAAATATATAGTCTGCTCGGCAAGCTAAAAGAAATAAAGAAGGATAACCCAGAGGTAATTTTGGGTTTAGCCGGCTGCATGACTCAAAAAGAAAGAGAAAATATAATAAAAAGAGCCCCTTACGTGGACTTGATATTTGGACCTTCACAGATAAATAAGATAAAAGAAATTATGGGGAGCATAAATTCTACCAACCCAAATAAAAAACCAGCTATATTTTTAAATGATTTTATCTCTAGTAATAGCATTACCTGTTTCAATTTAAAGGAGGCGGCAATTAATCGGAAAGGCAAAATATCTGCCTGGATTCAAATAATGCGAGGATGCAATAATTTTTGTTCTTACTGCATCGTTCCTTACAGTAGGGGACCAGAACAGAGTAGGGGAATTTCCGAAATATTATTAGAGGTAGAGAATTTAGCTCAAAAAAATTATAAAGAAATATGCTTATTAGGACAAAATGTAAATTCCTATGGTAAAGATCTTCCTGAATCCGTTACTTTCCCGAGATTATTAGAATTACTAAATAATATTAATGGCCTGGAAAGAATAAGATTCACCACTTCTCATCCCAAGGATCTATCTCTTGATTTAATTATAACTATCAAGAACTGTAATAAAGTTTGTGAACACGTTCATTTGCCTATTCAATCTGGTTCAGATAAGATTCTTAAGCTGATGTATAGGGGATACCAGGTCAAGCAGTACCAGACTATTATCCAGGAAATAAGAAATAATCTGCCTAAGGTAAGTATTACTACTGATGTTATGGTGGGTTTCCCGGGAGAAACGGAAGAAGATTTTCAGGAAACTTTAAATACTTTTAGGGAGATAAAATTTGATGATGCCTTCACTTTTATATATTCCAACAGAGAAAATACTCTGGCCTCTTTGCTACCTAATCAGGTCCCCCTTGAAGTGAAAAAAGAAAGGTTAGAAAGACTTATTAATTTACAAAAGGAGATATCTGCCAAAATTAATAAAAAGTTGGAGGGAGAAATATTAGAAATTTTGGTAGATAAAAAATCGGTAAAAAATATACCCCATCAACTCTCCGGCCGAACTAGAACCAATAAAACCGTAGTTTTTGAAGGTGATGAGGAATTAGTGGGGCAGTTAGTTAAGGTCAAGATAGTAAATTCGGATACTTGGACCCTTTACGGGGAATTGGTAAAATGAGTCTCAGCCAAGAAAAACTGGAGAAAGATGAACTTAAAAAAATAACTCTATTAATCTTGTTAGGTCCTACAGCAGTAGGAAAAACTAATATCTCCCTTAAATTGGCCGATGCTCTTTCTAATTTAGAAATAATTTCTGCTGATTCCAGACAAATATATAAATATATGGATATAGGCACGGCTAAACCTGACAAAACCATGCTAAAAAAAGTAAAACATCATATGATAGATATTATTGAGCCCTCAGAGGATTTTGATGTAATGCAATACAGTAAATTGGCTAATCGCCTAATAACCAATCTTTTAAAAGAAGGGAAGATACCGTTAATAGTAGGTGGCTCGGGACTTTATATTTCTTCGATTATTAACCCTCTTTTTTCTGGTCCTGGTAAAGATGTAGATTATAGAAAATACTTGGAAGAGGAAGCGAAGAAGTATGGTAGAGAATATCTATACGAAAAGTTATCTAAAGTAGATCCGGCTTCCGCCTCGGCTATTAAATCTAATGATTTAAGGAGGATAATTAGGGCTTTAGAGGTCTATAAAATTACGGGTAAAACCATTTCTTATTTACAGAAAGAAAAACTCTATAAAAAGGTAAAGTTTAGTTATCAAATTATAGGACTAAAAAGAAAGCGAGAAAATTTGTATCAGAGAATTAACTTTCGGGTAGATAAAATGATAAAAGAGGGGTTTATAGAAGAAGTAAAAGAATTAAGAGCCAAAGGTTATGATAAAAACTTGAATTCTATGCAGGGGTTAGGTTATAAACAGATAAATAGCTATCTTGATGGTGAATACGATCTGGAGACTGCTATCCATCTAATCAAGAGGGATACTCGCCGTTATGCCAAAAGACAAATGACCTGGTTTAAAAATAAAATAAAAAATATTCAATGGATAGATTTGGAAGTAGATAGTGAAGATATGGCAACTGCTAAAATTTTAAAGTTGATCTACAAAAATTTCTCCCCTAAATAAATCTAGACAAATAAAGTAAAATATATAGCGGAAGTTCCCCCTTGATTTGGCGTTAAAAAACCGATGAAACCTGCATAAATAAAGAGTTTGTAGCTTTCACAAATTTGAAAAGTGTAGCCATGATTAAAAATTATATTTTTAAAAATATTTCCTGTCATTTAAAAATATTTCCTTGACAAAAAGGATTGGCGACAAAAGATATCATTCAACTTTGCTACTTCATAACTATCGGAGAGGTAGTAAAGTGAAGCATAAAGTTATCTCAAACCTTTCTTCCTGGCCTGAAGAGTTAGTTAACCAGTTTGAGTTACTTCTTAAGGGGGGGCAAGGTAACCAGGTTTAAAGATCTGAAGTATAAGCAAGGGAAAGCCTATGGTGCTATTAAGGTTATTTATGAAGTTGCAAAAAGGATAGGAATAATTCAAGCCATGGGGGAAAGCAGAGCGGCTGTACTTTGTCTATTAATGATTATGGGACGAATATTAACTAACGGATCAAGATCATCTTTATGCCATTGGGCATTGGATGAAGCTATTGAAGAAGTCTTAAAAATATCCAATTTTGATGAAGATGATCTATATGAGGCATTAGATTGGATATGTGAACAGCAGAGGCCAGAACTCTTCGGTAAGGGGTCTTAGCCTCATCATATCTTTTGATAACTTTACTTCCTATTCTTTCCTTTTTGATCAGTTTCCTAACTGGTTGGAAGAAGTTAGTGTAGAGTCTAAGATAGTGATACGGTTCATTTAAAATGCTAAGTTCCTTATCGGTATCATATCGACCATAGCCTACCGCCCTTCTGATGACCGACCAGTTCTTCTGTTCCACAAAACAGGAATCATTCTTGCGATACGGTCTACTTCGGGTAAAGGTAATCTTATGCTCCTCACAATAACGAATTAGATGGGCATTGATAAACTCAGCCCCATTATCTGAATCTATCCCTAAAATAGAAAAAGGTAATCTCCCTTTTATTTCCTTTATTCCCTCAAAGACCCACACCTGGGCCTTATTCTTTACCGCAATCATCTCTTCCCAAGCGGTAGCGATATCGGTAAAGTTAAGACTCTGGTTAAAATCTCCTCTTGCCGCTCCACCATCATGGGAGACTAAATCAACTTCGAAGAAGCCAGGTACTTTTTCATCCCAATCGGCAAAGGTTCTGATGGGGATACTCTTCTTTAGTAAGGTCCCTGGTTTAGTAGTAGATCTTCCTTTTATTCTACCTTTCTTCCTGGTATCAGCTAAGAGCCTATCGATGGTGGCCGCACTTATCTTGAAGAGCTTTTCTTTCACCTTAGTACTTAATTTAATCTCCCCCCATCTCTCTAATACCGGGATAATCTCGGATAAGAAAGGAGCCAGTCTTTTGGAACAGAGATAATCAAATATTTTCCAGATCTCCTTTAAGGCTACCAGAACATCTTGATCATAGATCTTTTTCTTCTTCCTTTTGATTTTCCTCTTATCTCTTACCAATCTTACTCTTTTTCCAGCTATATTTATATAGCCTAATACTTTTTTTATCCTCAAAGCTCTGGCGGCATAGGAGCGGTTATATCCGGTAAGTTGGATAAACCCATTTAAGATAATGCTCTTTTCTTTTTTAGATGATCTTTGATATCGATCTCTTAATTCTCTGGTTACGGCCTTTTTCTGCCCCATATTTAACATTCCTTTTTACCTCCTCATATATTTAAAAA
>DFYM01000034.1 GCA_002383355.1 Candidatus Immundihabitans aquiphilus
CGGGGGACATAACCAAAATCACAGACCCCCAAGATATTAAAGACCGTCCAGTAGAGATCTAATAACTTGAAGAGGGCTACCTTTTTCTCACCTAGTTCTGTAGGGGATACCGGGTCTAAGATCCCCAACCCACTCATCTCTTTTACCCCTACCGCCTCTTTATCTTTAAAGAAAGGGTCATGAGGGGCCTTCATATGGTCAGGACCATAATCCGTCAGGGCATAAGATAAACCTACTCCTGTCTTAAGCCGGGGATCGTGCATGGCAATCTCCTGTCCTTTTACCTGGTGAATAAATTTTTCGGCTCCCTTCCCTATCTTCTGAGCCGCCCGGTAAGAACCCTGCGAGAGGAGCTCTCCTAAACCCTCCCGGTAGGCGATCTTTTTTATCAACTCCAGTACGGCCTCTTTATTCCCAAAGGTAAGTTCTATCCCCTCGGTATCTTCTGGGGTAAGGATTCCTTCCTGGTAACATTGCATGGCAAAGGCAATAACCATACCGGTAGAGATGGTATCCAGGGTATAACGGTTACAAAGTTCATTGGCTTTAGCCACATAGCGCAGGTCGGAAATACCACAGATCGAACCCAAAGAGACGATGCTTTCGTACTCCGGGCCACCGTATAAGGGATCCACCTTAAGCTCTGGTTCATCTACGGCTACCACCCGTTTACAACGGATGGGGCAGGCATAACAACCCTTAGTGTCTTTCAGGATAGTCTGGTTTAGAGTCTCGGCAGTCAGATTCTCTCCCTCCGGAAAATANNCCGGGGGTTCCTAACTCATGGAGACTACGGCTTAAGGGATTAACCATAACTCTTTGAGTAATCTCTTTAGTTATTTTCCTTATCTCTTCTTTATCGTAGAGGTCGAGGGCTTTTGTCCCTCTTACGGCAATAGCCTTTAGTTTTTTCGAACCCATCACTGCCCCCAGACCATTCCTCCCGTTAAAATGTCCTAATTCATTGACGATATTGGCAAAGCGGACCAGATTTTCGCCGGCCGGGCCGATTTGAGCTATCCTTACTTTATCCTCAGCTAATTCTTCTTTAATCATCCTCTGAGTAGTTCCCGTTTCTTTACCCCAAAGGTGGGTGGCCTCTTTAATCTCTAGCCTACCCTCGGTAATCCATAAATAGACTGGGGTAGGAGAGGCACCTTTAATGATGAGGGCATCAAAACCAGCCCTCTTCAGTTCTGGTCCCCACCAACCTCCTGCCTCTGCCTCCCCCTCAGCACCAGTCAAAGGGGATTTGGCACAGACAGTATAACGGGGCACAGCCGGAGCAGGGACCCCGGCAAGCAGACCAGTGGCAAAGATGAGTAAGTTCTCCGGAGATAAGGGGTCGGTGTGGGGTTTCATCTGGGTTAACATATAATAAAGGGCTAAAGCCCTTCCGCCCCAGTAGGTCCGGTAAAAACTCTCTGGGAGATGTTCAATCCAGTATTCTCTGGAACTTAAATCTAAATGGAGTATATTACCAGTATAACTGTAGGGCATAGTAAGTAAATTTCCTCTCTTTCTTCCTTCTTTACTATTTTCTGTTTTTTATCTTCTATTTTCTTTCTATTTTTCTAAAAAATCACCAAATCAAATTCTGTTTTACAAAATTCTTAAATTACCTGCGGAACCACAGTATTCCCCGAGGGGAGGACATAGGCTTGAAAATCCTCCCCATATTTCTCTTTAACATANNTAGAGAAGAGATTAAAATTACCTCCACTTCCTTTACTACCCGGGCTATCCCGTAGGCCTTATGCCCCCCTAAGACAAACTTTTCCTGTAGGCGTTTGGTGATATCCTCCGGGGTATAGGCCTCTTCAATCCACTGCTCAAAAGTAGCTTCTCCATAGCCTTCCGGACATTCGGCAAGGAGGATAATGGTCCCCCCAGGTTTTACTGCCTGGTAGGCATTATCTAAGGCCTTCTGGGCTTGATAGACATTAATATCTTTAGGATAACCCCCGGTACTGGCAATTACTACCTCGGCCCTTTGGGGGATAGGACAAAGGTATAACTCTTTACAGACTTCTACTCCCTTTAGCCAGGAAGTTAATAATTCGCCAGCCACGAGTTCTATAATTTCCTGGTGTTCAACAGTTACCACATTGAGGTTGAAATCTACTCCTACCCTTTCGGCGGCCTCCTGCATCTCCTGGTGCACCGGATTAGCAGAGAGATTTCCGGAGTAGGCCTGAGGATGAACCATCTGAGAATGGTTGGCCTCAATAGTCTTCCTACCACTTATCCCCGGGAGGATTGATTTTCTCCCTCCGGAGAAACCGGCAAAATAATGAGGGACGATGACCCCAGTGGTAATAATAAAATCTGCTCTGGAGATTAAAGGGTTAACCCAGAGTTCATTACCACTACTTAATTTACCTAAATATTTAAGGTGGGGATCATCAGCATTGTGGTTGACAAATTTATAGGTAGAGGATATATCCTCTCCAAATATTTTCTTTATTTCTTCTTCCGAGTTACCGCGATGAATGC
Source organism: Candidatus Immundihabitans aquiphilus (assembly GCA_002383355.1). GTDB lineage: Bacteria > Atribacterota > Phoenicimicrobiia > Phoenicimicrobiales > Phoenicimicrobiaceae > Immundihabitans > Immundihabitans aquiphilus. The sequence continues at coordinate 2,497 of DFYM01000034.1, forward strand.
CAGTAGCAACCAGAAAGGCAATATTTTCTCTTCCTACCCCTATTTGCTGTAGTTCTTCTAAGAGGGGAGGCAAAATTAGCCTATAAGGGGTGGGGCGAGTGATATCGTTAACGATGATTAAGATATTCTTAGCTTCTTTCTGAATAATCAAATCGCTTAGAGAGGGACTATTTATGGGATTTTTTAGTAATTCTTTTAATTTGTCCTGGGGATTGGGTAGAACTTTCTGCTTCTTTAAATCCAATATTTTTAAGATATGCTTCTCTTCCAGAGGTAATAAGATTTCCTCTTTGCCATATTTTAATTTCATTGGTCTACCTTTACAAATCAGAAATAGATTTACCTAAAAGCTAAAATATTTTGACCTTGATAAAAGCAAACCTTCAAAGTTTATTCTTGATAAGATAATACCCTAATTATTCCTACAAAATCAATCCTTCAGGAAATTCCAAATAGTATTTCAATCTATTCAAGAAGTTTGCTGCCATTGCTCCATCAATCAAGCGATGATCTACGGAAAGGACAACCTTCATCAAAGGGCAAATCCCTACCTTTTCTACCTCGTCCTCCTCTATCACTACAGGAACTTTTTTAATTGCACCCACAGCTAAAATAGCTGCCTCTGGAGGATTAATGATCGCGGTAAAGTTCTCTATTTTATACATCCCTAAATTAGATATGGTGAAAGTCCCCCCGCTATAATCATCAGGTGACAACTCTCTCTTGCGGGCTAATTCAATCAGCTTCTTTGCCTCCTTAGAGAGATGAGATAAGCTTTTTTGATCAGCATTTTTTACTACGGGGACTATGAGACCTTCTTCTAAGGCTACTGCTATCCCCAGGTTAATATCTTTATGATAAATGATTTCCTCACCCACTAAAGAACAATTAAGGTGAGGTTGTTCAGCTAATACTCGGGACACTACAAAAACTATAAAATCATTAATCGAGATATTTTTTTCTTTATCTTCATTAAATCTCTTCACTAGTTTTATAACTTTAGACATATCTATAGAAGTGGTAAAATAAATATGAGGAGCAGTAAATTTACTGTGTGAGAGGCGATCGCCAATTATCTTCCGCATTCCGCTATAGGGGACTTTTTCTTCCCTCTTATCTATTTTGGTGGTTTCAGCCAATACTTTTTGAACATCTTCCTTCATTATTCTTCCACTAATCCCGCTACCTTGGACGTTCTCCAAATTTATTCCCGCTCTTTTTGCTATTATTTGAGCAGCTGGGCTTACTTTTACTCGGTGATTGTGAGCAAAAGCTATTACATCTTTTTCGGTTAGTGCTCCTTGGGGGCCACTCCCTTTCACTAACTGCACATCCACTCCTAATTCTTGAGCTTTTCTTTGGGCCCGAGGAGAAATCTTTTTAAACTCTGTTTCTTCCTTTTTTGTTTCTAATTGCTGGCTCTCCTCTACCACCATAGGGCTCTCTCTCTCTGCCTTAGATTCTTTTTTTTCCATTACTTCGGCTTTGCCTAATTTTTGATAGGCTTCCTCAACCATTTGGCTAATATCTTCCTCTTTATCCCCTATAATGGCGATAGGCAGGGTTACCGGAACTACCTCGCCTTCGGCTACCAAGATCTTCCTTAAGATACCAGAGCAAGGTGCTTCTACCGGCATAACTGTTTTGTCTGTCTCTATTTCTAAGACTTCTTCCCTCTCTTCCACGGTATCTCCCTCTTTTTTCAGCCAATGAACCACCGTCCCTTGATCCATATTAAAGCCTAATTTAGGCATAATAATATACTTCGCCATCTTCAGCTCCTTTCTAACCCTTAAACATTTTTTTTATCTTTTGGTATAATTTTTCTTGATCAGGGATAAGTGGAAACTCTAAAGCTGGACTGAAAGGCAAAGGGACATTGGGCAAGCACAGTCGTTCGGGCGGAACATCCAAATAATAAAAAACTTCGGGCATAACGTCCATCACTATCTCCGCTGCTATATTGCAACGCTCATAACCCTCATCAGTAATCAAGATCCTGCCGGTTTTCTTAACTGAATTAATAATGGTATCTCGATCTAAAGGTACCAAGGTTCGAGGATCAATTACTTCTACCTCTATTCCCTCTTTAGCTAGCTCGTCTGCCACTTTTACTGCTTTTAAAGCTAAATTGGAAGTACCCACCACCGTAATATCTCTACCTTCTCTTAATATATTAGCCTTACCAAAAGGGATGGTATACTCCCCTTCGGGAATTTCATACTCGTGGTTATACTCCATCTTATGTTCGATAAAAACTACCGGATTATCTTCCCGAATAGCGGTCTTGAGTAAGCCTTTGGCCTCAGCAGCGGAGGAAGGGACTACAACTTTTAGGCCGGGTACATGACACATAATGGCATGCAGACTCTGAGAATGCTGAGCCGCGGAAGAACGGCCAGCTCCGATAGTAGTCCTAATGGTTAGAGGTACCCTGACTTGTCCCCCCGACATATATCTAATTTTGGCAATCTGATTTAAAAGTTGATCAGCAGCAATTAGTAAAAAATCACTAAACATAATTTCCACGATGGGTCTCAATCCAGTAAGAGCCATCCCTAGACTCATCCCTAAAAAACTATTTTCAGAGATAGGGGTATCTTTTACCCTGAGATCTCCATACTTTTCTCGTAAGCCCACCGCAGTCTTAAAATTCCCCCCTAAAAATCCCACATCTTCTCCTAATAAAAGAACATTCTTATCCCGTGCCATCTCTTCATCCATTGCTTCACAGATAGCCTGGGCGTAAGTAACTTTTTTCATCTTGGTCATTATACTTCTGCTCCCTCCGTTTCATAAAAAAGATCCTCAAAAGCTTCTTCTGGTTCTGGGAAAGGACTATTCTCAGCAAACTGAACTGCCTCTTCTATCAGTTTCCTACTTTCTTTTTCTAAATCTTCTATTTCCTGTTCATTAACAATTTTTTCCGTAATTAATCTCTCTCTAAAAGTCTTAATGGGATCTCTTTCCATCCAAGCTTTTTTCTCCTCTTCCAAACGATAGGCAGTCCCGGGATCCCCCACATGGTGACCTTTATGCCGGTAGGTTTTACCTTCAATCAAGGTAGGCCCCTCTCCCTTACGGGCACGGAGGAAAGCAGTATGGGTAACCTGATAAACCTCTAATACATCGTTACCATCTACAGCCACTCCGGGAATACCATAAGCGATAGCTCTCTCGGCAATATTAGGGTTACCAGTTACCCTACGTAAATCCACGGAGATACCGAAAAGATTATTCTCACAGACATAGACCACCGGCAATTTCCAGGCAGCTGCCATATTGATACTTTCGTGAAAGGTCCCTTGATTAGAAGCAGCATCACCAAAAAAAGAAACCGTTACTTGCTCTGTCCCTCGATATTTGGCAGAATAAGCTGCGCCAGTAGCTATAGGAATCCCCGCGCCTACGATCCCATTGGCCCCTAGAATACCCTTACTAATATCCATAATATGCATCGAACCACCTTTACCCTTACAATATCCAGTCTTTCTCCCCAATACCTCAGCCATCATTTTTTTAAGGTCAGCCCCCTGGGCAATTAAGTGACCATGCCCCCGATGGGTACTAACTGCATAGTCTTGGGAAGTAATGTTTGCGCACACCCCCGTAGCAATAGCTTCTTCCCCGATATACAGATGGGCTAATCCCGGCATTAATCCCCGGGAGTAAACATCCGTAATAGCATTTTCAAAATCCCTGATCTTGGTCATGGTAAAATACATCTTTAAAAGTATATCCTTATTTAAATTGTAGCTTTTTATCGGTTTAAACTTACTTTCCATAATTCTTAGTTCTTAATCTCCTTTCTCCTTCTTCATCTTGTTTTTTATCGATATACAGGAACTGGCTCTCATCCCCACCCTTACAGGTGGGGAGTTCCCGCTGGATTAACTTGGTTTAAAGAATTGATTTATTTTATTTAGAGTGAGCGTTAATAGACCTTTTAATTCTCTTTTTCAAATACTAAAATTTTTAACCACTCACTTAATAAAGCTTTCTGACTAAAGTTACCATAAAATTCAAAAATATCAAAGATTATCTAACTGCAACTATCTCTATTTCAATTTTTAATTCTGGTTTTACTAAGCTAGTAACACCAACTCCCGTTGCAACAGGTTTATTTGGTAAAATATATTTATTTCTAATAGCTAGAGCTTTAGGCAAATCATCTATATTTACTAAATACATATTTATCTTTATTATATTGCCAAAATCCATACCGCCTTCATTTAAAATATTTTTTATATTTTCCATAATATACTCTGTTTGGACCTTAATATCATTTTTCCCTATTATATTTCCATTTGAATCCATGGCTACTTGTCCAGAGGTAAACAAAATATTGGTTGGTGATACTAAAACACCATGGGAATAAACTTCTGGTTCTCCAATGTTTTTGGGATTAATATTTTTTCTCATTCGTAACTAACGCTCCTTATCTGTTTGTAATTTAATTAAAAAAATAAACTCTCTCATTTTCTATAAAATTTCACATTTTATATCATTACTTTGTATAATGTTTTTAAATCTATTCAAGACTTCAATTTTCGGGGAATCTAATTCCTTAAGCAAATATGGCTTACCAATATATTCATACTTCATTGCTCCTAATTTATGATAAGGTAATAATTCTATTTTAGATATATTTTTTAAAGTTTTAACGTATTTTGCAGTAGAATAAATATTTTTTTCTGTATCATTAAAATTAGGTATCAATGGAATCCTTACAACAATATCTATATCTTTACATAGAATTGATATTTTTGCTAAATTCTCTAAAATTTTTTCATTACCCACTCCAGTACCATATTTATGCTCTTTAGTATCCATATGTTTGATGTCATAAAATATAAAATCTGTATATTTTAAGATCTCCACGAAATTACCCCAATCACTATAACCAGAAGTTTCTATAGCTGTATTAATCCCTTCTTTTTTACATAACTTAAGAATATTAGCAGAAAAATCACATTGCATTAAAGGCTCTCCCCCACTTAAAGTTACACCTCCATTTGATCTATGATAAAAAGGCAAGTCTTTCATCACTTCCTTTAACACTTGTTCTGAATTCATAATCTTATTCACACTCTTCCTGGCTTCATTTGAACAAACTTCTACACATTTTAAACAGTGATTACATTTATCCCAGTTCATAATAATTTTATTATTCTTTTGTTCTATTGCTTTATGAGGACATATTAGAATGCATTCCTTACATCCAGTACATTTATCAGGAAAAAAACTAAGCTGTTGCTTTAATTGTTGACCCTCAGGATTTGCACACCACAAACATTGCAACGGACATCCGCTAAGAAAAATAATAGTCCTAATTCCTGGACCATCGTGTACCGCATATCTCTCAATATTAAATACTAAGCCTTTTTCTCTTAAGAAACAATCATTTTTAAGTGCAGTTGCCAATCTAATTTGCCTCAAAATAATAAAATTTCCTATATCATATTAAGTAATTTTGGAAAAAACAAAGAAATTTCCGGAAAGAACGTAGCTAACAATAAAACAATAATTGCTGGCACAAGAAATATAATGATTTCTTTTATGGATTTGCTAACATCCATTTTTGAAACAGCTGAAGCGGCATATAATACAGTTCCAACTGGGGGAGTAACTAGGCCTACTACACAGGTAAAAACAAAGATCCCCGCCAAATGATAGGGATGAATCCCTAGTGGAGAAAGGATAGTAGAAACCAGTGGGGCTAACAATATCATAATCGGTGTGTCATCCAAAAAACAACCCAGAATAATTAATAAGCCTTCGACTAAAAATAATAGAACATAAGTGTTGTCAGAAATACTCGTAATAGATCTTGCTATACTTCTTATCGAACCAGTAGATGTAAGAACATAGCTTAGTGCAAAAGAAGCACATATTAAAAACATAATGATAGCAGTTTGGTAAGCAGCTTTATACGTTATGTTATAAAAAAAACTTTTTATATTCACTTCTCGATAATAAAAAAGTGTTAATACAACTGCTATCACAACTGCCACAGCCCCTGCTTCTGTAGGTGTAGCAATACCACTATATATTGAACCCAATATTGAAATAGGTATTGCTAAAGCCGGTAAAGCCCTGACAAAACTTTTTAATATCGTACTAAAAGGAACTTTCTTAGTACTCTCAGATATTTCTATTTCATACTTCCTTTTTGAACAAAACATAATATTCCATAACAACAATATCACCAAATATAGTAATGCTAACCCCAAAGTAGCCATCCAGACACCCATAACAGGTAATCCTACAGTAATAGCATATACTAACCCTGAAATACTAGGAGGTATTAACGTGCCTAAAATGCCAGAATAAGCTAAAAGTGTCCCTGAATAGCTATCACTATATCCTGATTTCTTCATTTGGGGAGATAATACTGAACCGACAGCAGTAGTAGTGCCCACTGCTGAACCTGTTAAAGGGCCAAAAGCAGCACATGTTAAAATCATAATAATACTAGTTCTACCTTTTACTTTTCTTAATATTATTTTGAGGAAATTTAAAATATAATCTCCCATTTTACTTTCATCTATAATAATACCTAATTGTATAAAAAGAAAAATTGCCAATAAAGAAAAACTAAAACCAATTGGCAATCGGCTGAAGGGTATAGCTAAATCTGCCAAATTCCCAAATTGGATATAAACAAAAACCAATGAAGTAAGAATCATTGAAATTGCGATTGGAACTCCTGAGATCGTAATAAATAAAAAAAATAGTATCATAAGAAAAGGGATTACCTCATTCATTCTTCCATTACTCCTTTATTTCATATTTATTTTTCATAATTAAGAAATAAATTTTTGAAAATACTCTAAAAGCATAAAAAATTAATCCAAACCAAAATGTAACTGTTAAAATAAAAGTATAAGGAATTGCCAAATAAGTGGTCTTTCTAGTTGTTGTTAGTATCATGACAAATCCATAAATAATACCTAACAATAATACAATGAAAGAAATAATATTAACATATAAACTCTGAAAAAAAGATGCCTTCGGATTATTAATTAATTTGGATTCAAAATAAGATACCCGCAAATGAGAATTATCTTTTTCTACGTTGCTAGCACCATAATATACAAGAAACATATAAAATAAAATTGTTATTTCCTCGATCCAAGGCAAACTAATCTTTAAAAAATATCTATTTATTGTTGAAAAAAATGTTAACATAGTAATAGAAAAAGCTGAAGATATTAATATGTTTCTTTCAATCCAAGAAATAACTATATCGATTTTTTTTAACAAGTTATCCATACTTAATTTGCTCCTTTAGATTGTATTGTCTTTCAATATTTTTTAGTTTACTACCTTTAAATGAATGGTTAAAGTCTGGGAGAATTTTTCTATCTTCCTCCCAAACTTTAACCATTTTAATTTATTCATTTGAAGCATTTAATTTATCTTTAGCTTCTTCAGTTATTAAGAAATGCTATAGAATATTATTTTTTTACTTTTTACTATCTAAAAATCCCTTAATTAGTTCGTCTTCAGCTGCCAATTCTTCTAAAATATCATACCCTATTACATCGCCAAATTCTTCTAATAGTACAGGCAATACTTTCTCTCTTAATCTATTTTGTTCTTCATCAGATAACAAGACCATTTTCTTTGTAACCTTAGGTATCTCAGTACTTATACTCATCTCTGCATTTCCAATTGCCCATTGTCCATCAATATATGCAGATCTTACTGCACAGTCCTTGATAATTGCCTGATAGTTTTGCGGTAAAGATTCCCATGCTTTCTTAGACATTGTTAATACCATGGTAACGGCATAATGTCTCGTTCCCATCCAATATGGGGCAACTTCAAAATATCTTTTTTGCATATAAATGGAAGGCGAATTTTCCATAGCATCAATTGTTTTAAGTTGCAAGCCAGTATATGTTTCACCATAAGCCAAAGGAGTGACATTTGCACCCAATGCTTCAAATGCTTTCACCTGTATCGGACTAAGCATAGTTCTTATTTTCAGATTTTTTAAATCATCAATAGAATTAATAGGTTTATTGCTAAAAATATCTCTTCTCCCCATAGGGGTTAGCGCTAAAAAAACACATTTTGCTTCTTCTCCAGCACGTTTAAGTAATTCTTCAACAGACGGAGATAGCTCATTTATAGAATCAAAAGTAAAATCCATCTGTTGATAGATATTCCTGAACAAGAAAGGTGTATCATAGGCTGAAAGTACAGAAGTGTAAGCGGATATTGAACTAGTTGCTATTAAGGTCATAGGCATTGTTCCTAGTTGCACATTTTCTAAGTAGCTCTCTTCACCACCACCCCATTCATCATCTGAATATATCTCTATTTTAACATCACCATCTGTCATCTCTTCAACGCTTTTTGCAAACACCAGAGCCAATATGCCTCCTTCTCCCCAAAAGGGATCTTCAAAAGTTAATGGAAAAACGAATTTTGGCTCACAAACCGCATGTAATGGAATTATACAAGAAAGACATACTACTAAACAAAATAGAACTACAACCCTTAAATTTTTTTTATTTTTAAACATTCTTCTAAATCCTTCCTTTTGTTTTTTCTTTAAAATGCACCAACCATGTTTTAAATAATAAAGTTTATATCATTACATCACCTCACAATATAGTTTCTAACGGATTATTGCCTGCTCCAAGTCTAGCTAGGAATTTGGTCTCATTCCCATTCATCTTACCAGATAGGGGCTCTTATCTTATTGGATAATGATTAGAACTGGATATTTAAAATTTATTCTCTGTTCTTAATATTATTTGGTCTTGTAATTTTTTATCTAAAGAAATAAATTGGGCACTATAACCAGCCACTTTTACAATAAGGTTACGATAGTTTTCTGGATTTTTTTGGGCGTCTTTTAACTGTTTAGCGGAAACAATGTTAAATTGTAATTGCCACCCTTTTAGATCTACTAAATATGTAATTATTAAATCAATTAGCTTTTCTATTCCCTCTGTTTTCAAAGCAGAAGGATGAATTTTTACATTTAAAATTGATCCATTTAGATATAATAAATGGTCAACCTTCGCAATAGATTTTAACATTGATGTAACGCCATTCACGTCAGTCCCAGCTTGGGGTGAAATATTATCCGCTAAAGCTTCGCCTGATCTTCGGCCATCAGGAGTAGCACCAGTCATTTCTCCTTCTGGAACATTGGCTGTCAATCCTTGTAAACTTGCTCCATAATTTCCACCTCTCCATGGCTTTCCACATTTATTTAATTCTTGAATAAAAATTCTTGACACATCTGATGCAATATTATCCACATAATCCTCATCATTCCCAAATTTTGGAGCCTTTAATAATTCTTTTCTTATTTTTTCTCCTTTCAGGCCGCAAAAATTGTTCTTCAATGCATCCAGAAGTTCATTAGATCCAATAACTTTATCTTCAAAAACTAATTTTTTAACAGCAGCCAAAGAATTAGCTACATTTGGAACCCCATGGGCTTGTACAATTGTATTGTTATCGTTAGGACCTCCTCCCTCTGTCATATCTTTCCCCATAGAAATTCTGTAATTGATTAACGCAGAGGCAAAGGGGGTAGGATTTAATTTTGGATCCATTGAAGATAAAATGTAATCCAATAAAGGAACCTGTTTTATATAGAATTTTAGAAGTTTTTTAAACTCACTCATTAAATCATCAAAAGAATATATCTCATTTAGACCTTTTATTCCTAAATGTAAATTAAGATTCGTTAATGGATCCCATCCGCCATATAAGACTATCTCTAAAACTTTTAGCAAATTTATATAAATACTAGCGCCTGTATGATCAATATGCTCACCAGGAATAGCAGGCTCAGAACAAGCAACTATTGCATACTCCCTTGCCTTATCAATTGGAATTCCAGTATTCATCAAAGAGGGAAGAATTACTTCATCGCTGAAAAAAGAAGGTAATCCTCCGCTATGATTTATCAAGGACTTTATAGCTTCTCTAATAAAATTCCTTGGTGACTTGCTATGAACTCTACAAATTACAACCGGTTCAGGTAATTTCATATCTGCATTTACTTCTAAAAATAAATAACTTAATTCGTTTGTTACATCATGGCCTTTTGAATCTACTCCCCCCAAAGTAATAGCTTGAAATGTTGGGCTTCCACCCTTATATATAGTTTCTGACCATGGTCTTATCTTTTTTATCTGAGCTACTTTTATAAAGAAGTCACATATTAAGGTTTTGGCTCTTTTTCTACTAATCTTGTTGCTAGAAATATCTTCTAGATAATATTTATACAGAAGACGATCTAATCTACCTATTGTAACTGAATGTCCATTACTTTCAATCCATCGACATAGGTGAACTATCCATATCAATTGTAATGCTTCCCAAAAATTCCTTGGAGGATTTGTTGAAATCCATAAACAGCCATCACTAATATCTTTAAGTTCTTTTGCTCTTTCAATATTCTTTTCATCCCTCGATAATTCTTCACTCAGTTGCGAGAAACGCCTTAAAAATGACTCGATTGCTTTATACGCAATAATAACAGCTTGTAGAAACAGTATCTTATCAATGTCTTCTTTATTAGTAAATTCAACTCTTTGTAACTCTTCTTCGGCTTCATTAATAACGCTTTTAACCCCCCCACTTAGTATTTTTTCATAATTTAAAACGGTATGGCTAGAACCACCAGAGGCTTTTCTATAGCCTGCATAAATAACTGGTTTTATTCCAAAACTTTTCGGATCCCACATTCCCTTGAGGTTTTCTGGGATTATAAATGAAGCGAAATCTATGATTTTATCTTCTCTGGTTTTACCCTCCCAATAGTTAATTATATGCTTTAATTCTTCTTTTCGATCATTACTTAGATAGAACTTATCGAAAGGACGATCGAAGAAACTATTCATCTCTTCTTTCAAGAACTTTACGCCAAATTCAGGATACAAGGGGACAGAATTATCTGTTTTAGCAAGATGTCCAACTAAAAGTTCATCATTATTAATATAAATAGTCATTTCTTTTAATATTTTCTCAAACGCTCTGGCAATTTTTACACAAATAGGAGTATTTTCATTTTCTTTAAAACTTTCAGTAATAATATTAGCCCTCTCTAAACATATTGTAGGAATCTCAAAAACTTTCTCTTTTAATCTATTAATTCTTTCACTATCATAATCAAAATTATCTTTATTTAATTCTTTTTCTAAAGTTTTCATACTTTCATTACCTCCTATTAATAAGGCATTGAAAAAACTCAATATTAACTTTTCGTTACTCGTTAACTTTCTGGTAATAGTTTAGTTTTTCCAAAATTTTACTTTAGAGTATATCACCCCCCCAAGCTGTCA
>DFYM01000029.1:0-4982 GCA_002383355.1 Candidatus Immundihabitans aquiphilus
AGCAAAAAGTAAGGCCAACTATGATTAAGCTTAGCAGCAATCATTTACAAAACATTATTGCAGATCTTATAACTGTTTTAATAGTGATGAAAAAGCATGAAAGGGCAAATGCTCCAGAAGTTAAGGAAATGCTTGAGAATATTCGATTACAGGGGATAAAGCAAGTGCCGGAATTTGAAAACAAAATTGAAAGAGTTATAGAGAGGATGTATTAAATGCCTAAAAAAAGAACATTGCCTAAACCTACACCATTGGCAAAGCAAACTCAGCATTTAGTCTACATATATACTAAAATAAAAGTAAGGCCAGAATTTAACAGGGTATTTATTAAGGATTTTGCCAAAGGAAATCTTAAGATACCGAATTTAAGCTGGTACATGCAAAGCGAGGAAGGTATATGCGTAGGCAGTAAGGAAAATGCTCAACAACTGCAGAGGCACAATAGGATCAGGAAAGTTAAATTATCTGATACTTTTTACTTATTGGAGGGATACTAATCAGTGCATTGTTAGCTAAATCCATCTTTGAATTTAGGGCCACACCGAAACAGAAGATAAGGATGCATAAAGTGAATTTTAAGACAGTGGATTTAATCAATGATCTAGTCATTGGAATTACAAGTAATGATCATCAGTGCAGCATTAATTTAACTAATAATACTTTNNAGTTTATCTAAAAATAAGGCCAATTTTAGAGGATAAAAAATACTGGAAAAACGAGGTATATGGAAGAGGGTGTTAATGAAAGAAATATTGATTAAGCAAGTTGTGAAATGTCCAAGAGCTAAAGAAAATGAAATAGACCAGAGAGTATGCTGGGATTGTCCATTTTTTGATGGTAGGATAGGCAGAAAGATAAAGTTTATCAGATGCAAATTTGGGGAAAGCAAAGCAGAATTAAGCATAACTGGATTGATGTAAATGAATGATGAAGAATTTGAAGAAGCAACAATAATAAAAACTTGTTCAAAATGTAAATCTCAAATCTTCATAAAAGATATATCAAAAACAGAAAGCTTTGATTGTGATTTAACACCATTTAAAAAATGTATTTGGTCAAAGTGGGAATATTATTATAAAAGATCAAATTGTTGCCATTGGTGTCCTTGGGCGAAAGAAGGTGAATAAAAATGTGTTTAACTTTTGAAAAGGAGATATTAGTGGGGAGTGGAGAATCAGTTTGTGATATTTTGTTAGATGGGCAACTGCAAATATATATCACAAAAAAAGACTTTGACAAAATAAAAGAGCTAATGGAGTGGTGAAGATTTATGGAAGATAAAAAGTTAATTTTAGAAAAACTTGATGAAATAGAGAAGATAATGAAAAAGTGGGATAGTTATCTAAAAGTATTTGAATTTTTAGATAAAATTAAAGAAGAAAACCCAACCAAATAAATAAGAGGGAGTAATGTTTGTTATATGCAATAATATATTTGGGTATTTTTTATTTAGGATATCTTACTATTTTTTATGGTAAGAGAGAAGGTGATTAAATGAAAAAAGGTAAAAAAGTAGATAGATATGAGCATGAAGGAGTAATCGTAGATATAAAACTTAATAATTCCACTGGAGCTTTTTTAGCAGAATTTAATGGTAATACCTTTTGTGATACAACTTTGTCCAGTTTAAAATCCAAATTAGAAAAAGCAATAAATGAGACAATAGTAACTTCTTGGAAGCCTTCAATATTATTATCTTATAGATGGAATAATGATAATAGTGCCGATTTCCAATGTGAAAGGATCTTACTTGCAACTAAGGAAAGGCCGGATGGAACTATAATTTATTTTAAGGCTCATGTGGATTCTGGAGATTTTTATGTGAAATTAAAAGACGATGCTTCCAATTGGAAGCCTATAAGACCTTATGATAGTTTAAAGGGTGATGAAAGAGAGAACATAATACCTTATACACCAGACGATTGGAGGGCTATTAATCAATTTAAAGAAAATCTGCAAATATTTAATCATAATATTAAAAAATTAATATTATCCAAGAATTTACCTATAATGTTAGGCCAAATAACTGGAACAGAATTTCTAAAACTACCAAAAGGCGATAAGGATGAATAAAAAAGAATACCTAAAGTGGATCCAAGACGAGATTGACACTAGAAGAGTAAGATTAGATCAGATAGTGGAATTAAAAAAACACAACGATCCAAATAGTCTAGAATATAAAGAATTGACCAGAGAAACATTAATTCTTAATATTGAAATCGGAATATATAAAAAATGCTATAATAGGAGTATAGGGAGGTGATTAACTGGCAGATGATGAATTGTGTATTTGTGGAAAGAAATATGCAGACTACTACATGGATGCAAAATATATCATTAAAAAAATAAAGCCTCATGGCGATCTGCAGATTGGCGACAACATAAAAAAGCTACCATTATGCAAAGATTGCTACGAAATATATATTGAAAAGCTGCAGAATCTATTTGCTCCTTTCCACTTGGAAATAAATAAAGACGATGAATTTCAGGAGAAACTAAATTAACGGAGGAAAACATGCCATTATATAATATAATTTGCTGCAAAGATTGCCGGAATAATCAAAACTGGAAATGGGGAATAAAGGCATTGGAATGTAAGGATAGGGATCTAAAAGAGCCATACAAAATCTACACTGGAGATATTGTAATGTGTTCTATATGTGATCACAAGTCTTTAGTATTACCGAAAACTCCATTAGTCCAAGAAGGCATGACAGGATGGGAAGAGCATCTAGAGGCTTTCTTAGAACTTGAAGAAACTAAGCCGGAAGACACGATAAGATTTTATTAGTTATTTAATCAGTTTAGGCTACCTAAATAGCCTATTTTTCCCTTTTCTAAGAGTAATACTTATATAATAATACACTTATTTAGTATTGAGGTGATAATGCTATGGCATTAAATAGAACGCAATTATTAGCAATACTTGCGATAATTGTGCAGTTAATAGGCCAGTTAGGATTAGTTCAATATGCCGAAATATTGCAAACGATAGGCACTGCAATTATATCGATATTAGTTCTATTCGGATTAGTCCAGACAGAGACTGTAAAGGCCGCATTAAAGAAAGCTAAATTATTGTAAAGGTGAAAATATGTTTGAATCGGCAAAAGAATATCTAGACAAATTAAGAAAAAATAAGATCTGGGTAAGAGGAGTACTGGTAAATACCCTTAATAGAGAAGGCAATGAATACTGGTATCAATTAAGGGAAGCTGCTGGGATTAACGCTGGTAATACTCCATCTAAAGTGTTTTTGCAGTTCAAAGCTGCTGGATGGATGAAGGCAGTTGAGTTTATTGACAATTTAAACAAATCGCAAGAGCAGTACAAGTATGTTATAGATGGCACTGTTACGGTAGTTTGTCCTAAAGTAGATAAGACAGTATCTCCGCCATGTCCCACATGTCCCAAGAAGAAATGATCTTATTTTATTTTTTATTTGATTATTATGACTAGAAAGGCATTAACTTTAAAGGATCCGTATTGGCTTAGGCAACCATACGAGAGCAAAGCAGCTTATGAGGCATTTACTCTTTATAGGGATATGGGAAGCAAACGGTCATTGAGAGCTGTTGGAGAGAAGTTAAACAAATCCTTCACTTTAATGGGCAGATGGAGTGGTATCTGGAAATGGCCAAAAAGAGCAGATGCATGGGATGATCATATCGATTATGAGGCTACCCAAGCTGCATTTAATGAAGTTATAGAAATGAAAAAGAGGCATATTAATATCGCTACTGCACTGCAAGTAAAGGGATTTCAGGATTTTGATAAGATTAATCCAGAGGATCTTAAAGCTGCAGAAAGATTGGCATTTATTCTTGAAGGTGTTAAATTAGAAAGAATAAGCAGAGGGGAAGCTACTGAAATACAAGAAACAGTAGCAAGTAAAGAGCCTCATAAAGTTGTTTTTGAAATTATTAATACTTCTAAAAAAGAGGAAGATAAATGATCACTAAAAATCTGTTAAAAGATGTGCCTATCAGCGAATTAATTCCTTATGAAAACAATCCAAGATCTAACGACTTGGCAGTTAAGGAAGTTGCAGAATCCATTAGGGAATTTGGCTATGTTAAAATCGGAGTAATAGTCGATGAAAACAAAGTATTGTTAGCTGGGCATACAACGCTTAAGGCCATGAAGTTCTTAGGATGGGATAAAGTGCCGGAAGTTACCCAAGTTAATGGCCTTACTGAAGCTCAAAAGATAGCTTATAGGATTGCAGATAACAAAACTGCAGAAGTAGCTAAATGGGATTTTGAAAAGTTAGAGGAAGAAGTAAAGAAGCTTTCCTCAATGGAATATAAACTGGATCTAACCGGATTTTCTGAAGAGCAGCTTAAAAAAATGTTCGAGATAAGGCCAGAAATCAAAAAAGAATCGGAAGTGCCAAAGGCAAAAGAAGGCGAGGGCCAAATATATTATGAGGATCCTACTGGAGTTCTTTATTGCGGTAACGCTTTACCAGTTCTAAAAGGATTGCCAGATGGCAGCGTAGATTTACTTGCTACGGATCCGCCTTACGGTTTAGAATTCATGGGCAAAGAGTGGGATAAGGCAGTGCCGCCAAAAGAGATATGGAGTGAGGCTTTTAGGATATTAAAGGCCGGATCTTTCGCTTTTATAATGTCATCACCGAGAAGTGATGTATTATATCGCATGATCCAGAACTTAGAATCTGCCGGATTTGATTGCGGATTTACTCCATTATACTGGGCTTATGCAACTGGATTCCCAAAATCTTCAAATATGGCTAAAGCAATGGATAAGAGTCTTGGATTTGAAGGTAAAGTTATAGATCTTCCAGATAAGCAGAAATCAGCATTAGTATGGGGAGATAATTACGAGGATAGAAAGGAAATAGAATTTACAGAGCCTATAACTTATGCTGCAAAGCAGCTTGATGGATCATACGCTGGATACCAACCTAAACCAGCAGTGGAGGTAATTATAGTTGCAATGAAGCCATTAAATAAGGC
>DFYM01000029.1:5008-10624 GCA_002383355.1 Candidatus Immundihabitans aquiphilus
GATGATGGCAAAGAGAGAAAATCCACTGATAATTTCTCAGAGATTATAGAAGATGATAAAGGCGATCTTGAAATTAAGGCCAAAGGCTATAATGATCATGGCGGATTTTCCAGATACTTTAGTCTGGATTCATGGTGGGAAAATCAGTTAAAAAACATGCCAGAAAGTATCAAAAAGACTTTCCCTTTTTTAATAGTGCCAAAGCCAACTAAAAAAGAAAGGGATATCGGATGCGAGAATATAGAGCCTAAGAGATGGGCAGAGGAACTAACTGATGTCGATCTGCCGCAATCCAGAAATAAAACAGAAAGGAAGAACTACCATCCAACAGTTAAGCCGATTAAATTATTCAGTTATCTAACTATACTTGGATCAAGAGAAGGTGATGTGGTAATGGATCTATACATGGGATCTGGTACATGCGGCATGGCAGCAAAATTAAATAAGCGTAAATGGCTCGGAATCGAATTATTAGAGGAATATGCGGAAATCTCAAAAAGCCGGATATCTGCAATTAAAGAGGAATAATTATGGTAAGAAAACTATCAGAAAGAACGGATGAGGATATTGTCGCAGAGGAGATGAAGATCTATAATCAATGCGGCAATATTTGCGATAAGTTAAAGAGTCTTAAATTTGTAGCATCTACTTCAGAAAGGGCTACTGGAGTTAAATTTATTTAATTTTTTATTTTTCCTTTTCTTATATGACAATGTTTATATACCTATATGGGTATAGGAATACGAGGTAATTAAATGCAGTATATGGTATATTATAAAAAAGGATTAACAACAAAAGAAAGGGAATTAGTTAATGAAAAGGGATGGACACCGGAGCTTTTAGGAAAGACAGCCGGAGTATTTAGGAAGGATTTAGACCACTTAAAAGTGTTTAACGAATATGCAGCAGTAGCCACTGGAGAAGCAGAAAGCTTAGACGAAGTTTTTGGCCTAATGAACAGAAGCTCAACCCAGCCAAGCCAGAGCCTATTAAGGCAGCTTGAAGTAAGCCACACCAGCATGAGTGTTGGGGATGTAATATGCGACAGAAAAAAACTAATTATGTACCAGTGCAGCGAGGAAGGATGGGAATTAGTTCCCCTTTAATTTTTAATTTTTTTATTTATTTTAAGAGGTAAGATCATGGAAACTTTTAACATTAGAAAATCAGATAAGATTAAAAAAATTGAAACTGATGTTTCATGCACTGGCAGCTTAGTTCTTTATGTCACCTTCAAAGATGGCAAAAAGATCCTTTATGCTCCAAGCAAAGAAGTCTTTTTTTAATTATATTTTTTCTTATTAAAATTTTGGCCTTATTTTTTAATAGAAGTTGGGAATCTTAAAGGATCCTTTAATAACGATAACTCTTATATACCTACAAAAGTATAGTATTTTGGAGGTAATTAAAAATGGCAACACAAATGGAATTTATTGAAACACAAATTAAGAACTTAGAAGCAGTGCAGAAAGTAAGGGAAACTGGAAACGACTTTAGCAACTGGAGATTGTGCAGCGATGAAGAAATAAAGGGCAGAATAGCAGAATTAAAAAACTTAAGGGATATGATAAAGGCAAATGCTTTTGAGAAAGAGCCAAGTCCGCTTGGAAACGATTTAGTATTATTAGGAGCAGTGTATATCCCAGATAACGACTTTGGCCTAACTGAAAGATATTATAATGTGAATCAATTAGTGGAACTTTTAAGAACTTTTAAGGCCAATCCAGAGGTAGTGCAGTTTATAGCCGACATGATGGAAATTTAATTTATTTTTATTTATTTTTAAAAAATACTATTAGTTAAAACTTATATATTAGTTAGGTAAGTAAGTATTGGAGATGATCATAATGGCAAAAGAAGAATATACTCCTCAAATGGTGAAGATTACTACAGATGGCTTCAAGTGCTACAGATGTGGGCATGAGTGGATCCCAAGAAATAAAGATCCGGCCAGAGTATGTCCAAACTGTAAATCTCCATATTGGTATATTCCTAAAAAAGAGGATAGGTAAAATGAATTACTACAAGAGATTAGGTATTATGAAAAGGGCCGAATACCCAACAACTTTTATGCAGCTAATAGGGCATTTTAGGGCCATGAATTTAAAGAATATTGCGAGAGGGTATGTATGGAAGAACAAATAGAGTATAAAACTTCTGTTTCAACTGGCATGACTTTCCAGTTTAAAGAAGTAGATCCAATAACTAAAAAGGTAACAGATCCTTTTGCCAATATGATTTCAGTTGGCACTAAAAAGATTAAGATTAGCAGATTAATGAAAGAGCAGAATGTAAGTGGGAAATTTATCAAGTTTTATCATGATGTGAAAAATCAAGTTATAGCAATGCAGTTTGAAGATCTTAAATCAGATAAGAATCTAGTAATCCATAATTCTACCCATTCTACTTATGTTAATCTGCCAATTGAATTACAAGATGCTGTTAGGCCATATCTGCATAAAGGCAAACAGGGAAATTATAACAAGAACTTCCATTATTTTAAGCATACTAATTTATGGTGTTTCAGCTACGGAAAGATCCAGATAGAGTGATGCCATGGAAGGAGTATTATTCCTAACTGTCAAAAAGGAGTTTTTTGGACAGATCTTAAAGAAAGAAAAGAAAGTAGAATATAGGTATAATAACAAGTATTATAACTCTAGAATAGATGGAAAGCCGATTAAGCAAGTTATATTAAGAAATGGCTATGCTAAAAATAGTCCAGAATTGAAAGTTAAAGTTGAAAAGATCATCATTGAAAATTCTGCTATTCCAGAATTTACACAATGCAAAAAAGGGCAGTTAACTTTAGATTTTGAGCATTATTCTATTTATCTTGGGGATATCTTGGAAGTAAAAAATGTAGGTGATAAGTTTGAAGGATAAAGTATTGGAATTTATATTAGATAGCAAACCATTATCCGCTTCAGACAGTGGAGACACTGGAGGTATTATATTTAATCCAACTAAAGTACATGATTTTGGTACAAAGCAAGTAATAGTAACTTCTACTACAATAACTAAGCATATTTTCCAGAAAGAAATAACTATTAGAGGGATAAGATTCTGTATAAGCATTGGCAGAGTTATGACTAAGATTAATAGTATAGATCTTGGTAAAAAAGCCTAAAATAAGTAATTACTTAAATAAGGATAGCTTTATTAAGTAGTTAATTCTATATTTTTTATATGAATTACGTTGTTAAGAAATTTGGTAGCTTCAGAGCAGAGTTTCCTTTTGAAGAGGATGCTATAATTTATGTAGAGGAAACTACCAAAACTTCTTTAAAATTTGCCTTCATGCACTTAGGCTACACTATTGAAAAAAACAATAGGAGTTACCATGCAGCTTGTAATATTGATAGCAGAGCCAAATCCAGCTAACTTTATTTTTTGCCTATTTTTACTAACGCTTATATTTATCAAAGTTTTAACAATTATTATAAAAGGGATTAAATGGCGGCAAAAATAGGCTTTATTGACACTTACTGGAAATTCTTTAATCAGTATTATGATCCAGATATCCTAATCCTACGAGGCGGAGCAAGATCCGGAAAAAGCTATTCAATTGCAGAGTGGGTAACATACCTATTTACAGATCTAGAAAACATTGAAATGATGGTAATTAGAAAGACTTTGCCATCGCTTAGGATTACCGCTTATGCATTAATGCTGGAAATGATGGATAGATTTCAAGTAAAATACATGCATAATAGAACTTACAGATTCATTAAAAATAAGGAAAATGGCAACATAATTCATTTCCAGAGTATCAATAATCCTAATGATGTTGAAAAGATTAAATCATGGGAAGGTAATTATGTTTGGATAGAAGAGGCAACGGATTTACAATATTCAGATTTTCAGCAGATCAGCTTAAGGATGAGCCGGAAAAATGAAAATATAGCCATGC
The DNA here is from genome assembly GCA_002383355.1 of Candidatus Immundihabitans aquiphilus. Taxonomy (GTDB): domain Bacteria; phylum Atribacterota; class Phoenicimicrobiia; order Phoenicimicrobiales; family Phoenicimicrobiaceae; genus Immundihabitans; species Immundihabitans aquiphilus. The sequence continues at coordinate 8,922 of DFYM01000029.1, forward strand.
GGCAGATTAACGGAGTTGCAAAAGAAGTTAAGCTCCGCAATCAAATTTACATGAGTTTTAATCCTATTGATGCTTTCCACTGGATAAAAACAGAGGTAATTGATAAGGCCGGATACAGCTTTAAGGAACACCAATCCAGTTACACCAATAATCCCTATCTGGATGAAGGCTATATTAAAAAGCTTCATGCACTGGAAAATATCGATAAGAATTATTACAGAGTTTATACTCTTGGGGAATGGGGAATACTAGAAGGATTAATTTATTCTACTGATAATTTTGTTATAGAGCCAGTGGAGTTCTGGCCTAAGTTTGATAAGCCAGTTTGCTACAGTTTGGATTTTGGCTTTAATCATCCAACAGTTTTAATGGAATTATTCTATAACGATAAGGAATTTTTTATTAAGGAAAGGATCTATCAAGAGGGATTAACCACAACAGATCTTCTAAAGATGTTTAAGAATTTAAATATTGAAATTGGATGTCCAATTTATGCAGATCCAAGCCGAACAGATATTATTAAGGAAATTTCCAATAATGGCTATAATATTAGGGCCACACCAAGATTAAAGGTAATTGATGGAATAGATATAGTTAAAAGCCATAAACTCCATATAGATAGCAATGCAGTTAATACAATTGATGAGATAAGAGGCTACAAATGGAGAAAAGATAAGAACGATAAATTTATTGATGAGCCAGTAAAATTCAGGGATGATGCCATGGATGCTATAAGGTATGGGATTACCGGATTTCTTTCGGAGGGAAATATCAAAGCTCCAAATAATCCCAGACCGTATATTTCTGGCGGCAATATTCCTTCATTTAGCTCATCAAAAAACATACCGCATTTATGAAACTCTGGGAATATAAGAAATTGCATGGCCTTAAAAATGGCATTATTTCCAATCTTTCTATTCTTATATATCATTCTGATTTTGAAAGTCTTGTACTGCAGCGTAAAAATAACAAGTGGGAATACGACAGATTTATTTTTTTCGGCAAAGAAGCCTATGATGTTGTGCATTTAGTCATGAGTGAGGATGATGTGATAAAATTGCTTCAAAATGATAAATATGATAACGCTACAGTAAGAGTTAAACCGATAACTATAAATTTGGTAACAAAATTGAGATATATGGTGAGGAATTATGGCAAATAATATAACTAATTCTTCAGGAGTGACTTACCTTATTAGCGGAGGGGATTTTTATTCCAATCCGGATATCAATGTGGAATCACTGTTAAAATTTAAAGATAATATCTATGGAGCTTCTGTTTCTCAAAAGCAGCTTAATTTAATTTTCCCAGATAAACCAACTATTGAGGTAAAGGATCCTAAAGGAGAAAGGGATGAGGATCTGGAAAAGATCCTAATAGCTATGTTTGAAAGTAGCAAAATGTGGGCAGCTATGAAGCAATTCTGGATAGATGAATTCTGGTTTGGAGCCAGTTTCTTTAATCCAGTTTGGAAAAAAAGAGGAAGTGAATATGTTTTAAGCGAATTAAGACACCTTCCATCAGCTTCATTCTGGAAAAGTCCAAATGGAATACAAAATAAGTATTCTGAAATACTAAAAGGTATATGGCTTAATTAAAGCACTGGAGAGATAGAAATCTACCAGACAGTACAGGATAAGACGACTAAATTAAACAATGTAGTAATGCTTAAAGGGGAAATAGAGGAAAGTATTGCCGGAAAA
>DFYM01000025.1 GCA_002383355.1 Candidatus Immundihabitans aquiphilus
GCTCTGGGAAGTTCTTCCTAAAAAAGAAGGAATGAAATTAAAAAGAGAAAAAGAAAAATTAGAAAAATTACTCACCGGAATTAGAAATATGGAAGGACTTCCGGAAGCAATTTTTATAGTTGACCCTAAAAAGGAGAATATTGCTGTTTTGGAAGCCATTAAACTTTCTATGCCCATCGTGGCTATTGTAGATACCAATTGTAATCCGGAAGAAATAGATTATATAATCCCGGGGAATGATGATGCTATAAGGGCAATAAAACTAATTTCTTCGATTATTGCAGATGCGGTAATTGAAGGAAAGAAATCTTTAATGGAAAAAGAAGTAGAAGCCCTTACTGTTTAGATATTTAATTAGTAAATAATAATAGTATTCACAAGAAATATAAGGAGAAAAAAATGAATATTGATGCCCAAAGAGTGAAAGAATTAAGATTAAAGACAGGGGCAGGGATTATGGATTGTAAAGAGGCCTTAAAGGCTAATGACGGTGATTTAGAAAAGGCCATAGAATATTTACGTAAAAAGGGGATTAATACCGCTTCTTCCAAATTAACCAGAAAGGCCTTAAGTGGCAAGGTAGGCTCTTATATTCATTTATATGGGAAGATAGGAGTCTTAGTGGAGGTAAATTGTGAAACGGATTTTGTAGCGGAAACCGAAGAATTTAAAAATTTTGTTAAGGACATTGCTATGCAAATTGCAGCTACTAACCCCCGCTATATTTCAAAAGAGGAAGTCCCTCCCGATATAATAAATAAAGAAAAGGAAATATTTTATGCCCAGATAGAAAAAGAGAATAAACCGGTTAAAGTTATGGAGAAAATTGTGGAGGGCAAAATGGAAAAATATTTTGAGGAAAATTGTTTATTGGAGCAATTATTTATCAAAGACAATAGCCAAAGGGTTAAGGAATTACTTTTAGGAATGATAGGAAAATTAGGTGAAAATATTATAATAAGAAGGTTTGCTAGATTTAAATTAGGTGAAGAGGCTTAATTAAAATATAAATTTATGTTTAAATAAAGGTTTTAAAATGACTAAACCCCTTTATAAGAGAATACTTTTAAAATTGGGCGGAGAATCACTTTCTGGTAAAAAGGGTTACGGGATTGATACCGAGAAAATTAATTTTATTTGTCAAGAAATTAATGAAGTAAGAGAGTTGGGAGTACAAATAGCGATTGTAATAGGGGGAGGAAATATTTTTAGAGGTCAGGAAGGGAGTGAAAAGGGTATAAATCGAGTTTCAGCGGATTATATGGGGATGTTAGCTACAGTAATCAATGCCCTAGCTCTTCAAGATTTATTAGAGAAATTAAACATAGAAACAAGAGTCCAAACTGCTATTGAAATGAAGGCAGTTGCTGAACCATATATCAGAAGGAGAGCTATCCGACATTTAGAAAAAGGAAGGATAGTGATTCTAGCTGCCGGGACAGGGAATCCCTATTTTACTACTGATACAGCAGCCGCTTTAAGAGCTATAGAATTAAATGCAGAAGCAATCCTTAAGGCTACGAAAGTTGATGGAGTGTACGAATCAGATCCTTTAAAAAATTCAAAGGCATTAAAGTTTAAAGAGTTAGGATTCCTCGAATTTTTAAATAAAGGACTAAAAGTTATGGACGCGACTTCTATTTCTTTGTGTATGGAGAATAATATCCCCGTGATAGTATTTAATTTAAATACGGTGGGTAATATCAAAAAGGTGGTAATGGGAGAAAAAATTGGGACGATAGTAAGGGGGTGAAAAAAGGTATGGTAACTGAATTATTAGATGAAACTAAAGACAAAATGGAAAAGGCAATCAAGATAATAAAAGATGAGCTTATGCATATAAGAACCGGGAGGGCTTCGGTAGCTTTATTGGATGAATTAAAAATAAACTATTATGGTGTTTTGACTCCCTTGAAGCAACTGGCTAGTATCTCTATTCCGGAATATAATTTAGTTATAATTAATCCCTGGGATAAAAAATGTATCTCTGAGATTGAAAAGGCCATTTGGAAATCTGATTTAGGGCTATCTCCAGTCAATGACGGGAATGTTATTCGTCTTACCATCCCCCTTTTAAGCGAGGAAAGGCGCAAAGAATTGGTGAAGTTGGTGAGAAAAGAGACAGAGAAAGGGAAGGTAATCATAAGAAACCTAAGGCGGGAAGCCAATGATCTATTTAAAAAATATGAAAAAGAAGGTACTATATCCGAAGATGAAGGTAAAGAATACCAAAAAAAAGTTCAGGCTTTAACCGATGAATATATCGAGAAAATCGACAAGCTATTAGAGCTTAAAGAAAAAGAAATTATGGAAGTGTAGTTGCCTTAAGATAAGTATAAATATACCTAAAGGAGGTTTTTAATAATGGCTTATAAGATTACGGAGGCATGCAATAGCTGTGGTTTATGTAAGGATGAATGTCCGGCAGAGGCGATCAGCGAAGGGGAAGAAATTTATGTAATCGATCAAGATATCTGTACCGAGTGCGGAACTTGTGTTAGTGTTTGCCCTAATGAAGCCATAATTGAAGAATAAAACCAAGAATATTACCCCCTTAGTAAAGTATAAAATAAATTATATTTACTTGATTAATATAATTTCTATCTTAAAATACTTTAAGGGGGTCTTTATTTATATAGAAGGACAATATTTAATATGGGGAAAAAAGATATTAAAAGTGAAGGGGTAGATCAAGATAATTTACCCCAACATTTAGCTATTATAATGGATGGGAATGGTCGTTGGGCAGCGCAGAGAGGGTTACCACGAAGTTATGGGCATAAAGAAGGGGTAAAGACAGTCGAAAGAGTTATTAACAGTTGTTTAGAGTTAAATATTCCTATATTAACTCTCTATGCCTTTTCTACGGAAAATTGGAAACGTCCTCAAGATGAGGTATCCTTTCTATTAAAATTATTTTATAAAACCTTAAACCAAGAGAAGAAAAATTTACTTAAAAATAATATTCAAGTAAATTTTTTGGGTAGAATTAAAGATCTCCCGGACCAACTAGTGAAAAATATGACCGAGTTAGTTGAAATAACTAAACCTAATAATAAACTAAGGTTAAATATTGCGCTCAATTATGGAGGGAGAGCGGAAATAGTCGATGCTATCAAGTCGATTATCCAGGGAGTATTTACTCATAAAGTGCAGGTGGAGGAGATAGACGAAGAAATGGTAAAAAATAATTTATATGCCCCTCATCTTCCCGATCCCGATCTGTTAATTAGAACAGCGGGGGAGAAGAGGATTAGTAATTTTATGCTCTGGCAAATTGCCTACACCGAGCTCTGGGTTACCCCTGTTTATTGGCCAGACTTTGATAAAGATGACTTAATAGAGGCAATAATAGATTTTCAAAAAAGGGAGAGAAGGTTTGGCAGAAGGATATAATGATCTTACCAAAAGAATAGTTATAGCGATTATTAGTATCCCTCTAATAGTCTTAATAATATTAGAAGGAGAAGTACTGCTTTTTTTTATATTACTGCTAATCCTGGTTAGCCTCGGATTAGATGAACTATTTAAGATGGTTCATAAAATAGGCTTTAAACCTTCTTTTGTCTGGGGATTTATCCTGGCTTTGTATTTTATAGGTACAGTCTTTATCAATTTTTATAATTTAAAATTCTTCCCCTATGACCAAGAGTTAGTTATTATCCTTATGATTATCTTCTATTCTTTTGTCCAATTATTTAAAGAAGATTACTCTAAGTTATTGCCTAATCTTTCTCTCAGTCTTTTTGGGGGCATTTATTTAGGATACTTACTTTCCTTTATATTGAAAATAAGGCTTTTACCCGGCGGTAGTCATTATTTACTTTCTTTATTATTCACTATCTGGATAAATGATTCAGCAGCTTATTTTATCGGCACGAAATATGGTAAACATAAAATTTTTCCTCAGATAAGTCCCAAGAAATCGATGGAAGGTTCGATAGGGGGGATTATATTTAGTATTTTCAGCGTATTACTACTAAAAAATTGGTTAAATATGGAGTTTACCCAATTAGTGCCTCTGGGATTGGTCATTGCTGTAACAGCCCAGCTGGGAGATTTTTTTGAGTCGATGATTAAGAGATGTTCGGGAGTTAAAGATTCAGGAAATTTAATCCCGGGGCATGGAGGGATATTAGACCGTCTAGATAGCATATTATTTGCTGCGCCGGTATTTTATTATTACGTGATTTATTCTCAAGCTTATATTTAATTTGCTCTTTAGAGAATCACCTTTGGTAGAATAGAATCAGCTGAGGATAAAGAAGAATTTCAGAGGGGATAAGCTCCTCGAGTTAGTTTATTGAAGAAGAATAATTTTTGAGGTAAGAGATATTTAGCTATGGAAAAGAGAAAAATAGTGATATTGGGTTCAACTGGCTCTATAGGGAGACAAACTTTAGACGTTATTCAAAAGCATCTTCAGGAATTTGAAGTTGTGGGTTTAAGTGCCTGGGGAAATATCGGATTATTAAAAGAGCAGATTATTAAATTTAAACCCCAGGTAACGGTAGTTAAAAATGAATATCTGGCCAGAAAACTCAGAAATGAATTAGGTAACCTTAGCAAAACTAAGGTATATTGGGGGGCAGAAGGGTTAAAAAAAATTGCTATTCTGGAAGAGGTGGAAATGGTAGTGGTAGCTATAACTGGTATTGCTTCTCTTATTCCTACCTATGAGGCTATAAGACATCGAAAAAAGGTGGCAATAGCGAGCAAAGAAGCTCTTGTAGTAGCTGGTGATATCTTAATGAGGGAAGCTAAAGCCCATAATGTGACGATCCTCCCTATAGATAGTGAACACAGTGCCATTTTTCAGTGTTTACAACACGAACAAAAAGATAGTGTAGAGAAAATTATTCTGACTTCCTCAGGAGGACCACTCTACAACTTTACAGAGGAGGCCTTAAATAACGTTTCCGTAGAGGAAGCTTTAAATCATCCGACCTGGGAAATGGGGAATAAAGTCACTATCGATTCTGCCACTTTAATGAATAAAGGCTTAGAAGTTATTGAAGCACGATGGTTGTTTGATATTCCACCTCAAAAAATAGAGATTATTATTCACCCCCAAAGCTACATACATTCGTTGGTGCAGTTTGTAGACGGCGCAATTTTAGCTCAATTAAGTGAGCACGATATGAGGATTCCTATTCAATTTGCTTTATTTTATCCTCATAGAATAATTAATAGCTACAATCGTTTAGATTTCGGTAAAATAGGTCAGTTAACTTTTAAAAAACCCCATTTTAATAAATTTCCCTGTATAAAACTGGCTTATAAAGCCTTAGAAATCGGAGGGACGATGCCGGCAGTATTAAGTGGAGCAAATGAAATTGCGGTTAATGCCTTTTTAGACAAGCAAATAAGTATTACCAAAATACCCTTAATTATTGAAGGCGTGATGAAAGAGCATACCCCCCAATCAAATCCCCACCTCAACGATATTATTGAGGCCGATTCCTGGGCTAGAAAAAAAGCCTCAATTTTATGTGGAAGTAAAACTTAAAAATAATTCGGGATAGGAGAAGAAGTTGTTAATAACTATAGTTGCCTTCATATTTGTCTTTAGTGTTTTAGTTTTTTTCCATGAATTTGGTCATTTTATCAGCGCTAAAATATCCGGTGTAAAGGTCTATCGGTTTGCCTTTGGTATGGGTCCTAAAATATTTGGATTTACTAAAAATGAGACAGAATATTTAGTCTGTCTAATCCCTATTGGTGGCTATGTAAAAATGGCTGGGGAAATAGGACAAGAAGACGCTGATACAACTACAGAAGTTCCGGAAGACCAGAGGTTCGATAAGAAACCCCTGGGGATAAGGGCGCTAATTGTGGCTCTAGGCCCCTTTATGAATATTTTTATCTCCGTAGTCCTATTTAGCCTAATATTTTTGGTTGAGGGGATTCCAGTAGTTACCAATAGTATTGCTTCGGTTATAGAGGGCGGACCTGCCGATCAGGCCGGCTTCCTTCCCGGGGATAAAATTATAGCTATTAACTCGGCAAAAATAAATGATCAGCAAGAAATTGCGGAAATTATTAGTAAAAATGTGGATAAAACCTTAAAGATAACCGTGGATAGAAAAGGAGAAAATATCGATCTCTACGTGGTACCCAAATATGAAGAGGATTATCAAAAGGGCATGATCGGGATAGAATTCGAAGTAACCAAAGGGAAGATTAATATATTTTCTGCTTTTAGAGAAGGGCTTTTCACTACTGGCAAGGTTATTGGTCTGATATTTTCTAGTACTACAGAAATGATTAGCGGTAAAGTACCGCTGGAAATAGCCGGACCTTTAGGTATAGCTCAAATGACCGGAGAAGTAGCTAAACTCGGTTTTTTAAATTTGTTATCTTTTACCGCCATATTAAGTATCTTCATAGGATTATTCAATCTTCTGCCTATCCCTGCTTTAGATGGAGGACATATCCTGCTTTTAGTAATAGAAAAGTTAAGAGGAAAATCTTTAGAGGCTGAAAGAATAAATCTTATTTACTTGATTGGGATTTCTATTATAATGTTTATTTTTATCTTTGCCACTTATAAAGACATTTCTAGAATTCTATTTAATAAATAAGAGGAACCGATAGAAAACAATGTATAAGCGAGAACAAACTAAGAAAGTGAAAGTGGGCAACCTGGTAATTGGAGGAGATGCCCCTATTTCAGTACAGTCTATGGCTAACACAGATACCCAGAATGTTTCTGCCACCGTAGCCCAAATAAAAAGGATGGAAAAAGAAGGGTGCGAGTTAGTTAGAGTAGCCGTACCCGATTTGGATTCCTGCTCTTCTCTCCCTCTAATTAAAAGGGAAATTAATATACCTCTAGTTGCCGATATTCATTTTGATTATAAATTAGCCCTAAAATCTCTAGAGCAAGGAGTGGACGGGTTAAGAATAAATCCCGGGAATATAAAAAATAGAGAAAAACTTAAGTTAATTATAAAATCTGCCCAAGAAAAGGATATACCTATTAGATTTGGGATAAACTCTGGTTCCTTAGATAGCCAGATTCTGAAAAAATATAAAAGGGCTACTCCCGAAGCCTTAGTCGAGAGTGCGCAAAAGGTTATTACCTTATTGGAAGAAATTGATTATCATAAGGTAGGTTTCTCCCTGAAATCTACTAGCGTGACCGATACTATTGAAGCGAATATTCTCTTCTCCTCTAAATATGATTATCCTCTACATTTGGGAATTACCGAGGCTGGTCCTTATTTCCCCGGAGTTATAAAATCATCTATCGGTATTGGAATACTTTTATATAGAGGAATTGGCAATACTATCCGCGTTTCCCTGACGGACGATCCCGTAAAAGAGGTAAGAGTAGGGTATGAAATACTGAAAGCCCTGAATCTTAGGCAGAGGGGTCCCCAGATTATTTCCTGTCCTACTTGTGCTCGATGCCAAGTTGACTTGAAAGAAGTTATGCAAGAAGTAGAAGAAAAACTAGCTGAGGTCAATAAAACCCTTACCATCGCCATTATGGGGTGTATGGTGAATGGACCAGGCGAAGCCAGGGAAGCGGATATAGGAGTTGCCTACCACAAAAAAACTGCTCTACTCTTCAAAAAGGGTAAAATAATAGGTAGATTTAGTGACCAGATCATAATTGATAAATTATTAGAAGAGATAAAAAATATGTAAATAATTATGTGATTAAAGACAGAAAAACTTCTAAGGGCTGAGAAATTTTTTTGTTGAAATTCTATAAGGGTGTGTGCTACAATTTTTACTAGTTAGTATTTTTCACCCTCAGAAGCGAAAAGGTAGAGAGAGGTGGTCATCTTGATTAATAAAATTATCGAAGAAGTTAAAGAGACCGAAGAGAAGGCAGAAAAGATTATTAAAGAAGCTAAGAAGAAAGCAAAAAATATAATCCAAGAGGCCCAATTAGAAGCAGAAAAGGTTAAAGCGCAGGCAGAAAAAGAAGCCCTGGAAAAGGCGAAGTCAATGAAAGAAAAAGAAGAAAAAGTAGCGCAAGAAGAGGCCAAGAAGATTGTAGAAGAAAGCCTTAAAGAAAAAGAAAGGCTTTATAAAAAGGGAAAGGCTAAATTAGATGAAGCAGTAAAATTTATTCTGGAAAAGGTTGTGGAATAATATGGCAGTCTGTAAAGTTAAAAAGGTAAATATCTTCACCCATATTAGCTTGAAGGATAAAACGATCGAAGAACTGCAAAAGGCTGGCTGTATTCAGATAAAGAATGTAACTCCGAAATTAGAAAATTATAATTTAAGGGACTATCCCTTGGCGAGTAGCTCGGAGCTTGATGCCGCCTTATCCGAAGTAAAATATTGTATAGAGTATCTGGCCAATTACAAAGGAGAGGCCAAAAAGACTGATGATTTGGTGGATTACTCGAAGGAAGTGTACGAATACGATAACTTAGCCCTTTTATATGCCCAGTTCAACTATCAGGATATTTATAAGAAGTGTAAAGAATTGGATAGTAAATTAATGGAATTAAAAAGTAGAGAAAATCATTTGGAAAGCACTAAAGAGGAGCTAGCAGAATGGAAAGATTTAGAGGTTAAAGTAGAGGATTTAGAAGGGACTAAAAAGGTAAACCTTGCCCTCGGCTTTTTGCCCGTAAAGGACTGTGCTTCCTGCTTAGAAGAAATCAAAAAGATAGGGGAGGAAATTGAAGTTATAAAGTTTGGAGAAGATAAAAGACGAAGCAAGATCATCATTTTCTCCATCCCCAAATATAATTCTTCTCTTAAAACAGTACTAAATAAATATAATTTTGAATACTTTAAATTTCCTAAGGAATTAAGAGGAACACCGTTAGAAATTATAAAAGATATCGATAGAGAATTGGCAGAGATCGGGAAAAAGAGAGGAGAAATAACCAAAGCCAGTGTCCAACTGTATAAAAACCATTTACCCTTATACCTGGCTTTTGATCACCTCTTTATCTCCAAGAGTAAAAAAGAGATAGAAAAATATCTTAAACAGACCCAGAGGGTATTAATCCTGGAGGGCTGGGTTCTGGAAAAAAACCAGGATTCGTTAAAGAAAAGGCTAGAGGAAAAATATCCCGAGGTAGAAATATCTTTTAGTGAACCTGAAGAAAATGAAGAGATACCTACCGCTCTAAATAATAGAAAAATAATAAAACCTTTTGAGGTTATTACTGAACTCTACGGGATACCTCAATATAAAGAAATTGACCCTACCCCTTTGCTTGCCCCTTTCTTCTTTATTTTTTTCGGGATGTGCCTCTCCGATGCCGGCTATGGTCTAATTATGGCTCTATTATTTTACTTAGCTACTAAAAAAATTCCGGTTAAGGGGATGGCTAAGAAGTTATTTCATTTGCTCATTTTAGGAGGGTTATCTTCTTTCCTCGTAGGGGTCTTAACTGGTAGCTGGTTAGGTGACACTCTTAATTATTTACCCAAACAAATTCTATGGGTTAGGAATATCCTAGTGGATAAAGTAGCCCTTATAAACCCCATAAATGATCCTATGCCGCTATTAGCCTTTTCCTTAATTTTAGGTTTAGCCCAGATCTATACCGGAATTATAACTAAATTGGGAGATAATGTAAGAAATAATAAGATTAACGATGGTTTAATGGATCAAGGCTCCTGGTTATTACTAATTACTGGAATCCTGGTATTTTTAGTAGCCAGCACCTTATCCCTTTCTAAATTCATTTTATCTTTATCTCAGTATATGATGATCGGGGGGGTAGTATCCATTATCTTAACGCAGGGGAGGGCTAATAAAAACATCATTAAAAGAGTAGGCGCTGGTATTTTGGCTTTATATAATGGTATTACCGGTTATCTCAGCGATGTACTTTCTTATTCTCGCTTGTTCGCCCTTGGTTTAGCTACCAGTATCATCGCCGTAGTAATAAATACTTTGGTAATCTTAGTTAAGGATGTACCATATGTAGGTTTTATCCTGGTAATTTTAATCTATTTAGGAGGGCATTTATTTAATCTTCTCATAAGCGCCTTAAGTGCCTTTATCCATTCAGCGCGTTTACAATATGTGGAATTTTTTACTAAATTCTATCAAGGTGGGGGGACTCCTTTTCGCCCCTTTAAGATAACTACCAAATATCTTGATATTCAGACTAAAGAGTAAATTAAATTAGTTGTCCTAAAAAATTTATTTAAAATGGGCATAATAAAGGTACGGTCGAAATAATATGAAGGCATAAAAAGAAGGAGGGAAAAATGATTACAGAAGGAGTAGTAATGGCTTTTTTAGGCTCAGCAATAGCTATTGGTTTAGCAGGTTCCGGTTCGGGCATAGGAGTGGGAATAGCAGGAATGGCAGGGGCCGGAGTAATGACGGAGGACCCGGGAAAATTTGGACAAGTTCTGCTGCTGCAGGCACTTCCTGGAACTCAGGGTATCTATGGTTTATTGGCTGGTTTTTGGGTGCTAATGAAGATCGGTATTTTTGCTGGTTCACCAGTGGCTTTAACTTTAGATCAAGGATGGCAGATATTTTTTGCTTGCCTTCCTATAGGGATAGTAGGCTTTTTTTCTGCTATTTATCAAGGGAAAGCCTCGGCTGCAGCGATAGGTTTAATTGCTCGAAGACCGGAAGAAACGGGAAAGGCCATAGTTATGCCAGCCATGGTTGAGACTTATGCGGTATTATCTTTATTGGCAACTATATTACTGCTAAATGGTATACAATTATAAAGGAGGCTCTTTATGGCCCTAAAAGAAATAAAGGAAAAAATTATAGCTGAGGCAAAAGAAGAGGCAGATAAGATCATTGAAGAGGCTAATAAAAAGGCACAGGAGATAAGAGAAAAAACGGAAAAAGAGATAGAGAATACTAGGTCAAAGATATTAAACCAGAGTCAGCAAGAAATATCACTAAAAAGGGGGAAAATTGTCACTGAGGCAAATTTGGAAGCAAGAAAAAATATACTTTCTACTAAACAAGAGATGGTGGACAAAGCCTTTAACCAAGCCTTGGAGAAAGTCACAAAGTTAGACCTTGAATCGTATTTAAATTTTATAAAAAAAATAATCCTGAGTAATATTGAAAGAGGAAACGAGACCATTTTTGTAGGTGCTGTCGATAAGGATAGGATTACGCCTAGCTTTATTGAGGAGATTAACGAAGAATTGCGTATCAAAGGTAAGAGGGGAGAATTAACCTTATCTCCCACTTATTTAGAGATAAAAGGCGGGGTAATTATTGGCACAGATAACATAAGAAAAAATAGCTCGTTAGAATTAATGTTTAGAAAAGCCAGAGAAGAATTAGAAGTAGAAATAAGTCAGTATCTTTTTGCTTAAAACATTTTAGACTGAGATATTTTTATTTTTTAAGAATAAGAAAAGGTCGTTAAGGATGGAATTTACCGAAACAAGTAATACGGAAACTACCTATGCTTATAGTGTAGGAAGAATAAGGGAATTAGAAAATACTTTACTAAATAAAGTTTTGTTGGACAAAATGATCGAAGCCCCCGATTTAGTCTCTTCTTTAAATATTTTAAGGGAAAGAGGGTTTGAGTCCTATGGTTCAGAAGCTTACCGTCTTGAAGACTGGGAGAATTCTTTAGACCAAGAATTACTTCAAACTTATAAAATAATTAAAGACCTTTCCCCTTATCCTTTTCTTTACGAGGTATTTGCCTTAAATTACGATTTTCATAATCTTAAAGTGCTTATAAAAGCAAAATATAGGGGGAAAAAATATAATACTACTACCGCTTTGGTGGAAATTGGTACAGTAAAGGTAAAAAATCTGATAATGGCTATTGAGGAAGAGAAATTTGTGGAAATTCCCGTACCTTTTGAAGTCGCCGTTAAAAAACTGATGTCGGAATATAATAAGTTCCCCGACCCAGAAATAATCGATTTGCTGTTGGATAAAGAAAAATATATTATTATTCTTAGCCTATTAAAAGATAAGAGGGCGCCATTTTTGGAAAAATTTATTAGGGTCGACATTGATCTTAATAATATTCTTATTGCCATTAGAACCAAGATTAGGGGGGAGGATAAGAATTTTTTAAGAAAAGCCTTGATCGAAGGTGGTAATCTTAATTTAAAAAACCTTACCGAGATACTGGATTCACCATTGTCTTCCTGGAATACCAGATTTGCCAAAACTGATTACGAAAAAATGGTGGAACTCGGCCTAAAAAGTTACGAAGAATTTCATTCTTTGCTAGAAATTGAAAGACTTATGGATAATTTTAGGCTCGATTATGTAAAAATAGGAAAATTTATCACTTTGGGGATGGAACCTCTTATTGGCTTTATTATAGCTAAAGAAATTGACTTAAAAAATATACGCCTAATCTTAAGGAGTAAACTTGATAAATTATCCCCCACAAAAATTAAAGAAAGAATACGTGAGGCCTATGTATGAATATGTATAAAATTGCTTTGGTGGGAGATAAAGATTCAATAACCGGATTTCAACTGTTGGGCGTTTCTGTTTTTGCCGTAACTAATAAAGAAGAGACGATAAATATTTTAAAGGAATTGATAAAAGAAAAATATGGGGTAGTTTTTATCACCGAAGAAATAGCTCACCCTATACTGGAAGAGATCGAGGAATGGCAGAAAAGCCTTTTAATTAATATCACTATAATTCCTAATAAATCAGAGAAAAGGGAGTTGGGAAGTCAAATCTTGAGAAAAAATGTGGAAAAAGCAATAGGCACAGATATTTTATTTAAGAAAGAGGGAGAACAATGAAGACCGGAAAAATTATTAAAGTAGCTGGACCAGTAGTAGTGGCGGAAGGACTAAAAGGCTCAAAGATGTATGATGTAGTAAAAGTAAGCGAGCAGAAATTAATTGGAGAAATAATTGAGCTGGCAGGCGAACTGGTTACTATTCAAGTATACGAAGAGACTTCCGGCATTGGGCCTGGGGAACCTGTTTTCCCCACGGATATGCCCCTTAGTGTAGAATTAGGTCCGGGTCTTATCACCTCAATCTATGACGGTATTCAGAGGCCTTTAGATATAATCAGGTCAACGCGGGGGGATTATATTACCCGAGGAGCAGAGGCGGCAGCCCTGAGCCGAGAAAAAAAGTGGGAATTTCAGCCTCTACTTAAAACCGGAGATAGAGTAATAGCAGGGGATATTATAGGCACCGTTCAGGAAAGTAGTGTTATTCAGCACAAGATTATGGTACCCTGGGGAATTCAAGGAGAAATTGTAGAAATACGGCAGGGTAAATTTACGGTCACCGATACAGTAGCCACCATAAAAAAGGAAGATGGCTCTCTTGCCGAAATTAAGATGTTACAAAAATGGACGGTAAGAAGACCGCGACCCTTCAAAGAAAAATTAGCCCCGGTTGAGCCTTTAATTACTGGTCAAAGGGTCATTGATAGCTTTTTCCCTATAGCTAAAGGAGGTACAGCTTGCATCCCTGGACCCTTTGGCAGCGGAAAGACAGTAATACAACACCAATTAGCTAAATGGTGTAATGCGGAAATAATAGTTTTCGTGGGCTGTGGTGAAAGGGGTAACGAAATGACTGATGTGCTGTTAGAGTTTCCCGAATTAATTGACCCTTATTCAGGAAAACCCTTAATGGAAAGAGTTGTGCTCATTGCTAATACCTCCAATATGCCCGTAGCTGCGCGGGAGGCTTCAGTTTATACGGGTATAACTATTGCTGAGTACTACCGCGATATGGGTTATAATGTGGCTCTTATGGCCGATTCAACTTCGCGTTGGGCCGAGGCTATGCGTGAAATATCCGGTCGCTTAGAAGAGATGCCGGGAGAGGAGGGATTCCCGGCCTATTTAGGCACGCGAATTTCTAGCTTTTACGAAAGAGCCGGTCGGGTAAGATGTTTAGGTAATGATGATAGAGAGGCAACCTTAAGTGTTATAGGTTCAGTGTCTCCTCCGGGTGGAGATCTATCTGAACCAGTTACCCAAAATACTTTACGCACTGTTCAAGTGTTTTGGAGTTTACAAGATAAATTGGCTTACGAAAGACATTTCCCCGCCATTGATTGGCTAACCAGTTATTCCCTCTATCTATCCCAACTGTCCGAATTTTTTGCTCGAGAAGTAGATAGAGATTTTGAGGAATTACGCTATAAATCGATGGAAATTCTTCAAAATGAGGCAGAATTGGAAGAAATTGTTAGATTGGTAGGGATAGACGCCTTATCAACTCACGAAAGATTAGTATTAGAAACTGCCCGCTCTATCAGAGAAGATTTTTTACATCAAAATGCTTTTGATGAGGTAGATACTTATACCTCCATAAAAAAACAGCATCGCCTTTTAAAACTGATCATCCTGTTTCATAATTGTGCGGAGAAAGTTATTACTCAAGGAGTAACTATAGAACAATTAAATAGCCTACCCGTCAAAGCAAAGATAGTACGGGCAAAATTTATTAAGGAAAGTGAGATAAATAAATTTGACGAAATCGAAAAAGAAATAATCTCTCAAATTAACTCGTTAACTACTACTATTCCAGGGGAAGGAGAAAATACAGAAGAAAATGATTAAAGAATATTTAACTATTTCCGAGGTAGCTGGCCCTTTGCTAATTGTGGAGAAAACTACGGAAGTAAAATATCAAGAATTGGTAGAAATAGAATTATCTTCTGGAGAAACAAGAAGGGGGCAAGTGCTGGAGGTTACTAAAGATAAGGCGGTGGTGCAAGTATTTGAAGGGACCACCGGTATTGATGTTTTAGGGACCAAGGCACGATTTTTAGGCAAAGTAATGGAGATACCCGTCTCCTTAGATATCTTAGGGAGAGTATTTGATGGTTCAGGAAGACCTATAGATAAGGGGCCACAAATAATGGCTGAAGAAAAGTTAGACATAAATGGCAACCCTATAAACCCTTACGCCCGAGATTATCCCAATGACTTTATCCAGACCGGTATATCCTCTATCGATCTATTGAATACCCTGGTAAGAGGACAAAAGTTACCCATTTTTTCTGGGGCAGGGCTACCTCATGCTAAACTTGCTTCCCAGATTGCTCGACAAGCCAGGGTATTAGGTAAAGAAGAAAAATTTGCTGTCGTTTTTTCGGCGATGGGGATAACTTTTGAGGAAGCCAATTTTTTTATTAGTGACTTTCAAAGAACCGGGGCCATAGAAAGAAGCGTTATGTTTATAAATTTAGCCAATAATCCCGCCGTAGAAAGAATTATTACTCCCCGCCTGGCTTTGACCTGTGCAGAGTATTTAGCCTTTAAAAAAGAGATGCATGTGCTAGTAATACTTACTGATATGACCAATTATTGTGAAGCCTTAAGAGAGGTATCGGCAGCCAGAAAAGAGGTGCCGGGGAGACGGGGTTACCCTGGTTATCTCTATACCGATTTAGCTACCCTTTATGAAAGAGCAGGCCGGATAAAAGGAAAAGGCGGTTCAATTACCTTAATTCCTATATTGACTATGCCAGAAGATGATAAAACTCATCCTATACCAGATTTAACTGGTTATATTACCGAGGGCCAGATAATCTTAGCCCGCGAATTGCACCTTAAAGGAATTTACCCTCCCATTAATGTATTACCTTCTCTATCCCGTTTGAAAGATAAGGGGATTGGAGCGAATAAGACCCGGGAAGACCACGCCAATGTAATGAACCAGCTCTTTGCTTCCTATGCTCGAGGTAAAGAGGCCAAAGAATTAGCCATAATCTTGGGAGAGGCAGCATTGACTGAAGTAGATAAAAAATACGTTAAGTTTGCCGATAAGTTTGAAGAAATATTTGTCCAACAAGGGGAAGATGAAAACAGAACAATTGAAGAAAGTTTAAACTTGGGTTGGCGCTTATTAACTATCCTACCTACTGATGAATTAAAAAGAATAAAAGATGAATTTATTGAAAAATATTTACCTCAGGAATCATTGGAGAGTGAAGATTTAAATGCTGTTAAAAGTTAATCCTAATCGGATGGAGTTGTTAAGGCTACGGAAGCGTTTGGCTACTGCCAAACGCGGTCATAAACTTCTAAAAGATAAAAGAGATGCTTTAATTCAAGAATTTATTAGTTTAGTAAGGGAAAATGAAAAAATAAGGGAAGAATTAGAAGATAAGTTAAGAGAAGGTTACCTTATCTTTGCTAGTGTTTCTTCTTTGATTAACCCAAAAAGCTTAGAAGAAACTATAATGTTTCCCAAGGCCAAGAGTGCTGTAGAGATAAATTTTAAAAATATAATGAGTGTAAAGGTTCCTAACTATCTACTTAAAGGTGAAGGGAATTTTTATGCTTATAGTTTAATTAATACTCCCCCCGAATTAGACCTTTCCTTAAAATATTTTTATGAACTGTTGCCCTTAATGTTAAAATTGGCAGAATTAGATAAAGCTACCACCCTTTTAGCGGAGGAAATTGAAAAGACCAGAAGAAGAGTTAACGCTTTAGAATATGTCCTGATACCGGATTTGGAAGAGACGGTAAAGTTTATTACTATGAAATTAGATGAAGTAGCCAGGTCTTCTATTTCGGCAATTATGCGAATTAAGGAGATTATCAGGGAATAAAAAAAACAGCATAAACCATATCAAAAACCATATCAGTGCCGCAGTGATATGGTATCAATTTATACCTCTTGGTATAGTATAGTATATTATAAGTATCACCTTACAATACAATCATAAATCATAATTGGCTTCCGTTAGGTTAAATTCAGGTTAAAACATATAAATCATCCTTTAGTCTCTTCTTATACTTTTTAGAGTTTTTAGAGAAGGTAATTCTTTTAATATGAGGTTAGGAATAATTTCTGATATCCATAGTAATGCTGAGGCTTTAGATAGTGTATTAAAAGATATGAGCAATATTGATGAATTTATTTGTTTAGGGGATATTGTCGGCTATGGCGCTGATCCTAATTACTGTGTAAGGAAAATTAGGGAACTAAAGGCTAGGTGTATAGCTGGGAATCATGATTTTGGTACGGTGGGGAAAATAGATCTAAATTATTTTAATGATGCTGCCAGAGAAGCAATTTTATGGACTTCTCAACAATTAGAGGAAACGGATTTTAAATATCTAATAAATTTACCGGAAAAACTCAACATTTTGGAGGATAATGATAACCTAGGGGCAGTTCACGGAAGTCCCCGTAAGCCAATATGGGAATATATCTTGGATGGAATAACTGCCCATATTATTTTTAGCCAATATGATTTTAAAATATATTTTGTAGGGCATTCTCATATAGCCGGTTATTTTTCTTGCGACAAAAATACTGGACGAATAAACTACACTTTTTTAAATAGGGGTGGTAATATTGCAATAGAAGAAAATAAAAGGTATATTATTAATTGTGGAAGTGTAGGCCAACCCCGTGATGGGAATCCTCAAGCAAGCTATGGTATTTATGATTTAAATCGGCAAAGAGTTATAATTAATCGCGTTCCTTATCCATTTTCTTTAACTCAAAAGAAGATAATTAAGGCAGGATTACCTGAGGTTTTAGCAGAAAGACTTAGTTTAGGAAGGTAAAAAGGTAAAAAGGTGCCCGTGGCTTAATTGGATAAAGCGACGGCCTCCGGAGCCGTAGATTGGAGGTTCAAATCCTCTCGGGCACACCAATGAAAAATTAGGATAAATTAATTATTATGTTTTATTATCTAGTAATAATCATAGCGAGGTCATTAATAAAAATATTTTGGCAAATGGAAGTAATGGGGAGGGATAACATTCCTAAAAAAGGGGGCTTAATCTTAGCTTCCAACCATATTAGCTATTTAGATCCAGTAGTTTTGGGAACCTCAATAGATAGAAAAATATATTTTATGGCTAAAAAAGAGATTTTTGATAATATTGGGGGTAGTTTTATACTCCGAAATTTAAATGCCTTTCCAGTGGATAGGACCAAGGCTGATATAACGGCTTTCAAAAAAGCTATAACTGTTCTTAAGGAGGGAAAAATATTGGGGATATTTCCCGAGGGGGCACGTTCATCTAGTGGTGGGCTACAAGATCTGAAACTTGGGGTACTAAAAATTGCTCAAAAGGCAGAAGTTCCTGTTTTGCCCGTGGGTATTATCGGGACCAATAAAATATATCCACCAGGTAGAAAATTACCCCTTTTTTCTAAAAACAAAATAATCGTTAATTATGGTATTCCTCTATATTTTACGAGGATAAACTTGAAAGATAAAGAAGGCCAAAAAGAGGCTATAGATTTATTAAGCAACAAGATGAAGGAATTGATTACCTCAAAATAAGGAAAAACTTTAATATAATAGCAAAAGGAGAGAGATAAAGGAAACATAAGAGGGCTTTCGGAGAGTTTGCTCTTTTAGCTATTCTGCTCTAGCCCGGTATTTATCGAAAATGCCAGGGAAGAGACAAGATATTTAAAGAGGATTAAAAGGATGAAAAAAAATCTGTTGTTTCTTTTAATAATATTATTATTTAGTTTAAGCTCTAATCCCGGCTTTTCCTCAAATTCTAATTATATTCCTGTATTAACCTTTGGTGAATATGGAAATAGGGAAGGGGAGTTTAACTATCCGGTGGGTATTGCCCTTGATAAAACTGGTAATTTATATATTACCGATTGGGAAAATGACCGTATACAAATATTTAACCCGGAGGGGGAATTATTAAAAGTAATTCCGGATAAAGATAGCACCTTTAAACTTGATGGGCCGGTAGGTATAGTTTTAGATCAAGAAGGTAATCTAATGGTAGTAGAACAATTTAATCATAGAATCCACAAAATATCTCCAGAAGGAGACTCTCTAAATATAGTGGGAAAGGAAGGCAATGGTCCGGGAGAATTTCTTAATCCCCGGGGTATTGCTCTAGATAAGGAAGATAACATTTATGTGGTAGATACGGATAATAATAGGGTCCAAATATTCTCGCCAGATTTTCAATTCGTAAGGCAATTTGGGAGAGAAGGGATGGGAGATGGAGAATTTTATTATCCTCGAGGAATTGCCCTTAGTCCGGAAGGCAATATATATGTCGCTGATACCTTTCATCACCAAGTGCAAGTATTTACTAAGGAAGGTAATTTTTTAAGAAAATTTGGAGAAGGTGGCGATGGTGTAGGCCAGTTTGATGGCACACGGTATATAGCCTTTGATGCAAAAGGCAATATCTACGTAACTGATTATCGAAATGGAAAAGTAGTAAAATTTAATCAAGATGAACAATTTGAGTTGGAATTTGGTAATGACGAGACAGATGGAATAAAACTATCTTATCCGGAAGGTGTTGTTATCGATGAGAGAAATTATATCTTTGTAGCTGATGCCGGTAATAATCGTATAGTAAAATACGGATTATCCCAAATGGTTATCCATAATGACCTAGGGAATAAATATCTGGAAGAAGGACAATGGGAAAAAGCTATTTCAGAATTCCAGCAAGCTTTAGCTCTAGACCCCTTGAACCTTGCCGCTCGGCAAGGGATTGCTCTGGCTTTTTATAAAAATGGAGAATGGAAAAAGGCTATAGAAGCTTATAGCTACCTCCAAGAAAGGGATCCGGAAAATCAAGAGATTAAAGGGAAAATAATTGAATCCCGGTTTAATTTAGCAAATTATTATGAAAACAATTCTGCTTTTAAAGAGGCCTATAAGGAGTATAAAGAGGTATTAAATCTAAACCCTGATTATCCTTCTGCAAAAAGAAGATCTTATATAGCTTATCTAAAATATATCTTTTATTCTCCCTATTTCAGGGTGATATTTTTATTAGTAATTCTGGCAGTGTTTTTTATAATATTGTTACCTAAAATAAGGAAGGGAGGGAAAGTTAGCAAGCATTCTCGAGGTCGGGGATATTAATATTAAATCGTACTAAGTAAATCAAAATTATTAATTATTAATGAAATAATTAGAGTCAATGTGGTGATATTGCAGCCATAATATCCCTCCCCTCTCCTGCTGTAATATCACCACATTGACTCTAATTA
>DFYM01000066.1 GCA_002383355.1 Candidatus Immundihabitans aquiphilus
GTCCACAACTTTTGATTATAACTCTACATAACCTCCTCTTATTGTTTAATTTTTTTGCTCACTGTAATTTTTTATTAGATAATTCTAATTCACTAAAACAGATTAGATTAATTATTAATTCCCCTAATATCCCTGAGTGGCCAGGCTTCATCAACTTTCAAGAACCGCCCTTCAAAATAAGAATTATTCAATGCTCTTTTTGCTCTTTGGGCCTCTTCTCTATTAGACATTTCCACAAACCCGAAATCTCTACCTCTAATTATATTTACTTGCTTGACTTTGCCGTAATCGGAAAACAATTTTTTTACCTTATCATTGTTTATAGAGCACTTAAAATTTCTTACATAAAGTTTGTTAAGTCGCATTTTAGACCACCTCCTTAAAACATTTATATAAATCTTTGCGTTTCATTCTAAATCTAATATCTTTTGTTAAAAAATACTCTGAAATTATTACAATAAGATTAAGATTAAATTAAGTTTTAATAAAATTTTTGGGGTAGTCTAAACTTCAGAACACATTATTCGATTGAGTTTTTATAGAAAAGTTTGGTATGGTAAAATTAATACAAATAGAGGAGAAGAAAATGATTCCGATTTCTCTTGATAAATTTTGCAAAAAGTATATTCAAATAAATAAAGGTGAAAATTTAGAAAACCTTAAAGAAAGACTTAAAAATGCTGTGAAAAGGAAGAAAGAAGGAGAAAAGCAACAACTTCGCGGTTAGAAAACTTGAGCTACTGGAAGTACAATTCTTTTTGAAGGTCTCTTTGCATATAAGTGGCAAGGCAGATGACTATAATTCTGAAGACTATAAAATTAGAGAATATTTGATTGGACATAAGATTTGATACTTTTGGTATATTGATTAATGATCTTATCCTTCGGTCTGAGGGCTTTGAAGTCTGTCACTAAAATCAACAAAAACAGTCCTTATTTCACTAAGCTTATCGATTGCTATTGTAACAGTTTCTCGTCCATTGTCTCCAGTATTATTTATTCTTCCAAACGGTAAATGGACCTCAGTTCCTATTACTCTTTATTGCCACGCTAATATAGTTACTTATTTTGGTTCTTAATGATAAAATCATTCAAGCCCTTAATAAATCCATCAATATCTTGTACCTTTTTCATAGTAAGCAGTTTACCAATAGTTGTAGGGAAGGCGCCAGCACAGGATATAGGGCTAACTCCATTTTGTATAAAGTAGGATACCACTTGAGGATATTGTTCCATTATTTTTTCAACCTGTGTATCTGCGGTAATCAAGCTATTTCCCTCCCCTAAATCCTTTTTTTCTCCAGCCAAGATATAAGCCATTTTCTTATAATCTCAGCTGGAGTTTTCTATTTACTCATAAGTTTCTTAAGGCCTTTGCCCTTAATATAATCCTACCTTCGCTTCACTGAGACTAATATAGATATTTTTCTTCTTTGCGATAGAACCCAAACCCAATGAAGGACATCCAGCTATGCTAATCCCTACTGTGGCCAGTGCCCTAGTCTTTTGGTACAAATTAGAAGAAGAGTTTAAAATTTCTAAAGACAAAAAAGGAGTAAATAAAGAGTTTGGTCATTCAGAAATGATAGGGCTTGACCATATCTATGATACCGTAGAGGAAATAGATAATAATGCTTTAATTCATATGCACTTAAACAGCCAAGGTTATAATGACGGTATTATTTTGGGAGGACCGGGCAAATATGACATTGATCACGGGGTAAGAGTTAATGGTATGAATATAGCCATAGCAGGTTTAATCCAGGAAGCAGGTTTTAATCGGTGGAAAGGACATGATATGCAGGTAAGAGCATATGATAATGAAGAACAAGGAATAGATAGAGTGATCAGGAGTGTATTGAGTTGGGAGGCATGTGCACAAGCTGCTCAAGAACTCGATAAAGAACAATTAGTAAAATATCTTACTATTCGAGAAACTGCCAAAGCAGAAGACCTTATAAGAAATGCCCTGGTAAATGCCCAAAACTATTTTGACCAGATGTATAAAAAGTAATCGCAAAAAAATAAAACGGAAAAAATATAATGGAAAAAAATTTACGCTGGCTGCTTTATAAAACCGATGAAGAAAAATTTCCCTATAAAATTTATTTAGAAGAAAAACGAAAAGAAGATGCTGGTTTATTTTCTTAAAAAAAGAATATAAGACCAGACCGGGTGATTATTATGAACAAATTTTTTGGATAACTCAATCCGCAATGAAGATGAGAGGGGCAGGAGCTTATATCCCTCAAGGCGGGAAAAAGGAACAAATGGAAATAATTATTGACCAAAGAGAACGTTATCCTTATAAATTTGCCAATGCCCTTACCAAAAGAGAAAATTTACCAGTAGGAGATTATGCTTTAATAAAAGATAAAAAGATTATAGCGGTTGCAGAAAAAAAGACTATGGATAATTTTCTTCATGAGATAAGGGGTTATGACATCTTCAAATCTTCTCTGGAGGAATTAAAGCAATACAAATATAAAGTAGTTATTTTTGACTCTCCTTACTCAGACTTTATAAATCCTAAAAAGAATCCCTTTTATCGCCCTTCCTATATCGCAGATATTCTGGCTGATCTATCCATAAACTTTCCCGACCTCCAATTTACGTTTTTTGAAAACAGAAAACTGGCTAATGAATGGTTGTATCGGTGGTTTAAAAGAATATGGAAGATTTAAGCCCGCGTTATTCAAATCTGAAGAAACAAATAGCCAACAATAATGATGCAACTGAAATGGCCAAGAGCACGTAGAAATTGGGAAGGATTTCTATCATTCCTAATCCCCGGGTTATGATTTTATTGAATCCGTTTATAGCCCAGTATTGAGGAGTAAATCGAGCAATAGTTTGCATAAATTTAGGAACAATTTCAATCGGCCACCACGTTCCCCCTAACATACTGGTCACCATTGAAATAAGCACAGCAAAGGCCCCGGCTTGAGCGGAAGTCCGCACAAAAACAGAAAGAAGTGTTCCCAACCCGGTTACTGAAAGAACATAACTTACTACCAACAGCAAAACCCCCAACGGTAAATTTCCCCAATTTACCTTCAGAATCAATTGACCAAAAAGAATAAGAATCAAAAATTGAATAAAGCCTAATAAGAAAAAACCCAGCATCTTGCCTGAAATTATCGAAAACCTCTCTGTGGGAGTAGTTAAAAGCCGAGCCAACGTCATATGGTGTCTTTCCTGTACCATCGCCACTCCCGCAAAACATACCCCCATCATCACAAACATTACTGCAAATCCAGGAGAAGAAGCTTCCACCCCTAAAGGTATATTTTTATCTTCCTTTTCCACAGATAAAACCTCATATTCTACTCCCACCGCAGGTGCAGGTTCAAAAAAGGCATCAGCTTGCTTAAAGGCCTCTTCCCATATCCTATTCTTCTCATCTGTTAAAATTTCCTCCTCTAAAACCGCTCTTCTTTCACTAATTTTTTCTATAGTAAAATTTGCTGCCAATGCATCGATGGAAATTCTTCCAGCAGCTTTATCGATAATTTCCTCCAGAAAATAAGAGGAACTTCTCTCTGACTTTAAAATATCAATTACCACCGGCTCTCCTGTCTTAAGTTTTTCTGAAAAATTACCTGGAATTATTAAGCCCACAGAGAGTTTAGAATCTTTCACCAGATTTGCCATCTTTTCCTTATCATCCTCTACCACTGCTATAATCTTAATGCTCTCTTCTTTTCTCAATGTCTCCGCAAATACCTCTCCATAGATTCCTCTATCACTATTTAAAAAACCTACCGGGATTTTTTCATCTTCTTTCCCAGGTGTACTCATTGTACCGATAAGAGTGGTCCAGACAATGGGCATAATAATAAGCCATATCAGATTACCTTTATCACGAAAGGTTACTTTCAAAGAATTAAAAGCTATTGCTAATACTTTTTTAATCAACTTTCACTCCTTTCATTCTCAGCCTGAAAACACCTAAAGAGAAGAAGATTGTAGCCATACCAAGAAGAACCAAAACTTCCGGAAGGATGGAAATGATTCCTCCTTCCTGATACATCAGCTTAAGGAATCCGTCAATAGCCCATCGATTAGGGGTAAATTTACTCACCATATTCAACCAATCAGGAAATAAAAAGGCAGGCCACATTCCCCCTCCCATAAAACCGAATATCATAGCTAATGCTGGTCCTATATTTCCAATCTGTTCTTCGCTATTAGTAAGGGAAGCAAAAAATGTGGAAAGACCTGAGAAGGCTAATACCGAAGAAAGAATCATAATAATAATTCCTAAAAGAGAATTTCCCCAATTAACTCGATAAAATATTCTGGTAAAAAATACAATCATCACAAACTGGAGAAGAGCAATCAGAAAAATGCCAAAGAGTTTCCCACCAAGAATTTCTCTTTCACTTACCGGAGCAACCTTGATTCTCTCCAGGGTTTTATTCCTTCTTTCCTGAAAGATGGTCTCAGCCCCGGCATTGGTGGCAAATAAGATATACATAATGCCCATTCCTACGGCATAGTATTCCATAGCCAGAGGATTCTTAGCCATCTTCTTCTCTATCTTCTTATCTATCTGGATGAGCTCATCCATATTCTCTATCTCTGGAAGCCAGACCGGTATCAACTGTTGAATTTCTGCAGGATTTATCAAATTCTCGGCAACTAAAATTCCAATAGAAGTCCCCAGGATGATTCTCCTCTTTAACACTTCCAAAGTAAAAGCCTCTACAATATTTTTTATCACCCCTGCCTTAATAGCCTGCTCCGGGTCTCCTAATATCTTTATCTGGGCATCTTCGCCTCTTAGTATAGCTGGAGAAAAGCTCTCTCCGATAATAATACCGGCAGCAATCTTCCCTTCATTTACCTCCTTTATTATCTCCTCTTTACTCTCCACATACTTTATCTTTATCATATCCTTTAGTTGCTCAGACCCGAATACTTCCTCTAATAAAATTTTGGAAAACTCTCCCCCATCTTCATCAAGCACGGCAACATCTATGGTAAATGGCGTACTGGTCCATAAAGGCTGAAAGACCATCCCCAGCACCAGAATCAATATTAAAGGCATAACTAATAACATAATAAAAGAAGAGGGGTCTCTGGCCCTTATCTTTACATCTTTAATTCCGATGAGAAAAATCTTTCTCATATCAATCCCTCAATTCCTTTCCAGTAAGATGAAGGAAGAGGCTTTCCAGGTTTGGTTCTTCCACTTCCACTGATTTAATCCTGACACCATTATTACCCAATACTTCTATTATTTTAGGTAAAACCTTTCTTCCCTGCAGAGTCAATATTTCAATGGCTCCATCCGCAATTCTCACTTCATCTGTCTCCGAAACTTTCTTAATAACTTCTACAAGACTCAGTTGCACCTCATCAATAGTAGCAACCTTTAAAGAATCCATCTTCCCCGCTAAAAGCCTCAATTCATTTTGCGTCCCCTGGGCAATAATCTTCCCCAGGGCCATAACCGCTACCCTATCACATAAAAATTCTACTTCTTCCATATAATGACTGGTATAGAGGATGGTAAGACCGTCTTTATTTAATCCTTTTAATGATTCCAGAATATTAGTTCTGGACTGAGGGTCAACCCCCACGGTCGGTTCATCCAGGATGAGAATTTTCGGGGAAGGAAGAAGCCCTACAGCGATATTTATTCTTCTCTTCATCCCACCAGAATATTTATTAATTCTATCTTCGCTTCTTTCAGTTAGCCCCACTACCTGCAAGACTTCATCTACTTTTTCTTTTAATCTCTTTCCGCTTAATCCGTACATTTCTCCCCAGAAGAAGAGATTTTCCCGAGCAGAAAGTGTAGGATAGAGGGCAATATCCTGGGGGACTACCCCAATTCTTCTCTTCACCTCAATAGGCTCTTCAATGATGGACTTTCCCTCTATAAAAGCATTACCATAAGTGGGAGGAATCAAGCAGGAAAGCATGGAAATGGTGGTAGTCTTACCTGCTCCATTAGGACCTAAAAGTCCGAAGACCTCACCATTTTTAATCTCAAAACTTATCCCATCTACTGCCTTTCTCCCATTATAGACTTTGACAAGCTCCTTTACCTCAACAATATTCATAATATCTTCTCCCATAATTTTTTAACCATATTTATACCTAAATTCCACGTCTAATAGTTTTAACGCTCAAACGAATCAAATTTACGAAGAATTTATTCTTGTATTTTTAAACTTTACCATAAGCACCACCCCTAAAGCTTTGAGATAAACATTCTTTACGCCTCTTATATTACAAATCTACCTACTTTTTTTACTGTTATCTCTACAAAATATTTTACCACTTTCCAGTAAAAATTGGGCAATGGTTTTTGCTAATAATTCAATTTTTTTAGATTTGGGAAATTCCATATGCAGAGGGGGATTTTCCGGTTTAATCAGGTAATCAATGCCATATTCTCTTACTACCAACCCCGACTCATCTATGAGGGCACTAATAGAAACAACTGGAAGGTGATATTTTTTAGCAACTTTAGCTACTCCAATGGGAGTTTTACCATAGATTGTAGAACCATTAATTTCTCCTTCACCGGTGATCACTAAATCAGCATCTTTAGTTATTTCTTCCAGATGAACGGTATTTATGACCAGATCAACCCCCGGCACAAGTTCTGCCTCTAAAAAAGCCATCAATCCAGCGCCTAATCCTCCTGCCGCTCCAGCCCCTGGAATATCTCTGATATCTTTACCTAAATCGCGCTTAATAATATCTGCAAAATGAGATAAAGCAGCATCCAGAATCTTAATCATCTCTTCTGTTGCCCCTTTTTGTGGACCATATATTTTAGAGGCACCGGTAGGTCCACATAGTGGATTTTGAACATCTGAGGCAACTAAAAATCTAGTCTTCTTAATCCGTCTATCCATTTTAGAAAGATCAATATGGTGTAATCGAGATAGTTGTGCTCCACCAAAACCTATCTCCTGATTATTTTCATCCAGTAAACCTACACCCAGGGCTTGAACCATACCTGCTCCACCATCATTGGTTGCACTTCCGCCTATACCGATAATTATTTTCCGACACCCCTGATCCAAAGCCGCTTTAATTAATTGTCCCGTACCATAAGTAGTAGTAATAAGGGGGTTCTTTTTCTCTGGTGGGACTAAGGGAAGTCCTGAGGCAGAAGCCATTTCAATGGCAGCAGTAATTTTATCGCCAAGTATACCAAAAATAGCAATTACTGGTTCACCAAGTGGTCCAAGAACTTCTTGTTGGTATATTTTCCCTCGGGTGGCATTAACTAAACATTCTACCGTGCCTTCACCGCCATCAGCCATGGGCACTTTCTCTACTTTAGCCTCTGGATAAACCCTCTTTACCCCCTGCTCCAGAGCATCCGAAACTTCTAAAGCAGTCAAACTTCCTTTAAACGAATCTGGAGCAATAACAATTTTCATTAACCTTTCTCTTTGCCTTTCTCTATAGAATATTAATAAACATATTTGTTAATCTAGCTTTTATTAATATTATAATACAGGCTATGACATTTTTCTAAAAAACCTTTCTAACAATAAATTTATCATTCGCCTCAAGAGAAAGAGATATGTAATATCCCGATTAGTAGTATCCTATTCTTAGAGGGCAATTCTCCTTTTACGCTTTTTTATTCTGTAATAGCCTCTTTTAAAGAACGAACAAAACGACTTACTTCGGGTATCATTTTTGCTAAATCCCCTTCTGCTTCCTCAATTAAATGAACTACTGCACTCCCCACAATAACCGCATCAGCATATTTTGCTGCTTCTCGGGCTTGCGCGGGAGTACTAATTCCAAATCCTATAGCTAAAGGCAAATTGGTATAATTCCTTATTATCTTTAAGCTCTCTCCGACTTTAGGAGAAAACTCTTCTCTTATTCCGGTAACACCAGTCACCGAAACACAATAGATAAATCCCCGAGCTTTTTGGGTGATGGCTGCTATTCTCTCTCTCGTACTAGTAGGGGCTAAAAAAGAAATCAGTTCCAGACCGGCTCGAGCGGTAATCTCTCCAAAGACTTCGGCTTCCTCAAAAGGCAAATCGGGCACAATAAAGCCATCTACTCCAGCTTTTTTACTATCACCAACCAAAGATTCTAATCCGTAATGATACATCGGATTATAATAACCCATCAGAGCTAGAGGAACGGAAGTCCTTTCTCTGATCCTTTTGATACTGGTTAATATCTTCGGAATATTAACCTTATTCTTCAAGGCTCTTTGTGTGGCTTGTTGAATAGTAACCCCATCCGCCAGGGGATCAGAGAAGGGAATGCCTAACTCTACAACATCGGCCCTCGCTTCAGCTAAGGCAACTACCAATTCTTCAGTGGCCTCCAAAGAAGGGTCCCCCGCAGTGATATAGATAATTAACCCCTTTTCTTTTTGTTCTTTTAAATGGTCTAAAGTATTTCCGATTCTCATTATTTTCCCTCCAATTTCTCAATTGCTACCTCAGTATCCTTATCTCCTCGCCCGGAAAGACAGACCATAACCAGCTCTTCCTTTTTTGTTTTAGGAATGAGAGTAAAAAGATGGGCTACGGCATGGGCACTCTCTAAAGCTGGAATAATCCCCTCGGTTCGGGAGAGCAATTGAAAGGCCTCTAACGCCTCCTCATCTGTGGCCGAGACATAAGTTACCCGACCAGTCTCTTTCAGATAGGCATGCTCCGGACCTACACCAGGATAATCCAGTCCGGCAGAGACGGAATAAGCCTCCCTGATCTGCCCATCTTCATCTTGCAAGAGAAAACTCTTGGCTCCATGCAAAATCCCTATGCTTCCCGCACTCAAGGCAGCAGCATGTTCTGTGGTGTGAAGTCCCCGACCAGCCGCTTCTACCCCAAAGATTTTTACTTTCTTTTCCTCCAGGAAAGGATAAAATAAGCCCAGAGAATTACTCCCCCCACCAACACAGGCCAATAGATAATCAGGTAAGCGACCCTCTTGAGATAGAATCTGCTCTTTAGCTTCTTCTCCAATGATCGATTGAAAATCCCTGACCATCATCGGGTAAGGATGGGGACCAACCACTGAACCCATCATATAATAGGTATCCTCTACATGGGAAACCCAGTCTCGAATGGCCTCATTTATGGCATCTTTCAAGGTTCTGCTTCCGGAGTTTACCGGAATAACCTCTGCACCCAATAGTTTCATACGAAAAACATTAAGAGCCTGTCGCTTAATGTCTACTTCTCCCATATAGATGGCACAGGACAGATTAAATAAAGCAGCTACGGTTGCTGCCGCTACGCCGTGTTGACCGGCCCCAGTTTCGGCAATAATCCTTTTTTTACCCATCTTCCGGGCTAAAAGGGCCTGCCCCACCGCGTTATTGATCTTGTGTGCCCCAGTATGATTGAGGTCTTCTCTCTTGAGATAAATTTTTGCCCCTCCCAATTTTTCGGTTAAATTCCGGGCAAAATAAAGCAGGGAAGGTCGCCCAATGTAATTTTTAAAATAATAATTTAATTCTTGTTGAAAGTCTGCATCTTCTTTTGCCTGCTGATAAGCCGCCTCCAGTTCCTGAAGGGCAGCCATCAGGGTTTCGGGAACATATTTCCCACCGTATTCACCAAAATAACCTCTTTTATTGGGTAAGGTTTTAAAGGTTTCGGTTATCTCAAATGTTTCGACTCTTTTGTTCATCTTCCCACCTCCGTACTTCCTGAATAAATTTTCTGATTTTATACTCATCCTTTGTCCCCTCAGTCTCCACCCCGCTACTCACATCCACTCCCTGAGGTCGGGTAATATTGAGCGCCTGATAAACATTATCCGGTCTTAAACCTCCAGCCAGGATGACCGATCCATAGCTTTTAATAGCCTCGAGGTTCTGCCAGGGAAAAGTTTTACCGCTACCCCCTTCCTTCCCCGGCTGATAAGTATCCGCCAAAAATGAGCTAACCACTCCTCGATATTCTCCCGGATCAGGGAAAAATTGTCCCTTTTTGTTCACCTTGATCGCCTTGATAATCGGCAATCCCAATTGCTGAGCACGATGACAATAATCGACCGATTCCTGCCCATGAAACTGCAGGGCAGTCAAAGCACAATATTGGGCAATATCTCTTACCGTAGCCAGAGGGGCATTTACAAAAACACCTACTTTTAATATCACCTCGGGTAAAGATTGGATAATCTTTTTAGCTACCGGAGGAGTCACTTGCCGGGGACTGGTGGCAAAGACCAATCCTATTGCCTCAGCTCCGGCTTCCACTGCTACCTGGGCAATATTTTTGTCTTGAATCCCACATATCTTAATTAACATTATTGTTTTATCCTCTCCTTTTTCTCTCCTTAGCTCCTCTTTGGCTTTTTTATTTTGGGGACGCGGGATAACTCCTCTAGTACCTTTTGAGGATCAGAGGCAGTCATCAAGGTCTCTCCCACTAATACGGCATCAATGCCCGATTGATTTAGTTGTTCTATGTCTTTACTGCTGCTAATCCCACTTTCACTAATTAATAGACACTCCTTAGGAACCAATTTGCTCAATTGCCTGGTGGTAGATAGGTTAACAGAAAAATCTTCTAATTGCCGATTATTGATCCCGATGATCTTCGATTCAGCCTCTAAAGCCCGAGCTAACTCTTCTTTATTGTGTACCTCCACCAAGCAGTCCATACCTAAAGAAGCGGCAATTTCCTGAAAATTACGCAACTGGGCAGTCTTTAAAAGACTGGCAATCAATAAAACAGCATCCGCCCCTAGAAAGCGGGATTGATAGATCTGATATTCCTCTATAATGAAGTCCTTTCGTAAGACTGGTAAGGGAGAAATCTTTTTTATCTTGGGAATATCCTCTGCTTCACCCCGGAAAAAATTTCCTTCAGTCAATACTGAAATAGCCCGGGCTCCTCCGGTATCATAGGACTGAATAATCTTTACTAGATTTTCTCTTTGGTTGATAATTCCTCGGGAAGGTGAGGCAAACTTCAGTTCGGCAATTACGGCAACACAAGTAGATTCGCTGAGAGAGCCAAAAAAATCTCGGGTAGGAGGAGCTCCTTTAGCCATCAAATCAATAAAGAAGGGTAAGGGGTATTGCTGCTTATCTTTGCTGATTTCTTCCTTTTTGAGCTTTACAATCTGCTGGAGGATATTCATTAGGCTAATCCTCCTAAACTATTTAAACTATAGCTTTTGAGCTCCTCAAGTTTTTGAAGGGCTGCACCGGATTCGATACTTTCTTGGGCCATCATCATACCACTGGTTAAATCCTCTGCCTTCCCGGCCACTACTAACGCCGCTGCTGAGTTAATCAAAACCACATCTCGTTTATAATCTCTACTGCTACCTTTTAATATCGCCAAGGTTATCTCAGCATTAAGACGAGCATCTCCTCCCTGGATATCTTCCAACCTACACCGCTTTAATCCCAAAACTTCCGGTTTTAGATAGAAGGTCTTTATCTTCCCATTTTTCACCTCACTAACCTTGGTATCCTCACAAAGGGAGATCTCATCCATTCCCGTCTTACTACAGACTACCATAGCCTGTTTTACCCCCAGTTCTTTAAGGGTTTCAGCAATGATCTCAGTTAATGCTGGGTCGTATACTCCCAATACCTGATATTTTACCCCCGCTGGATTGGTTAGAGGTCCCAGAAGGTTAAAGATAGTTCGAAAGCCAATTTCCCGTCGGGGAGTTACCGCAAACCTCATTGCCGGATGGAAAAGAGGGGCAAAGAAAAAGGCAATACCTACCTCCTCTAAACAGCTTTCTACTTGATCCGGGGTCAAGTCAAGATTTACCCCTAAAGCCTCCAGGACGTCAGCACTTCCACTTTTACTGGATACTCCCCGATTGCCATGCTTGGCTACCTTTAAGCCAGTACCCGCTACTACCAGGGCAGTAACGGTAGAGATATTAAAAGTTCCTTTACTATCCCCACCAGTACCACAGGTATCAATGGCCAGGGGATAAAATCTTTTCAGCCGAACGGCATATTCTCTCATCGCCCAGGCACTCCCTATGATTTCTTCTACCGTCTCTCCTTTGATACGCAGGGCTGTTAAAAAACTGGCTATTTGGGCGGAGGTCAATTCCCCCTGCATAATTTGGTTCATAATTCGGTTAGTCTCTTTTTCGGTTAGATTATTCCCCGATAGTAATTTATTCAAGACTGTCTTATACATTTTTATCTTTATCCTCCTTTCTAAATATTCCTAAATAATTATTCATACATTCATTTTCATTCCATCTCTTATCTCTGGTTTTTTTCTTTATATTCTCGGATAAAAGTAACAAAATTTTGCAAAAACTTCCTTCCATCGGCAGTCAGAATCGATTCTGGATGAAATTGGACTCCAAATACCGGATATTCTCGATGATGAATCCCCATAATAACCTCATCATCCGCTAAAGCATCAATTTCCAGGCAGTCGGGAACAGTTTGAGGATCGATGATTAAGGAATGATATCGGCCCCCTAAAAAGGGACTGGCCAATCCGGCATAAAGGCCCTTTTGTTGATGATAAATGTAAGAGGATTTACCATGCATCAATCTTTTAGCCCGAACCACTTTTCCTCCGTAAGCCACTGCAATGGCTTGATGACCCAGACAAACTCCTAAAATAGGAACTTTAGCCCCCAATTTTCGGATTAGTTCTACGGAAATACCGGCCTTAAGGGGAGTGCCTGGACCCGGGGAAATTACAATTCCCTTTAAATCCATCTTATTAATTTCTAAAATATCTATCTGGTTATTGCGGAAAACTTGAAGAGGAAGGCCAAATTCCGCTAGATACTGCACCAGGTTATAGGTAAAGGAATCATAGTTATCTAAGACTAAAATCATCTGGAAACTCCTCCGCTAATTCAATAGCTTTTAATAAGGCTTGGGCTTTATTTAAAGTTTCGGTATATTCTTTTTCTGGAACTGAGTCAGAGACAATCCCGGCGCCGGCCTGAATATAAGCCTCTCTTCCTTTGAAAACAATAGTGCGAATAGTGATACAGGTATCCATATTGCCATTAAAACCGAGGTACCCTATCGCCCCGGCATAAGGACCTCGGCAGTGAGGCTCCAGCTCATCAATAATCTCCATAGCCCGCACTTTAGGAGCTCCGGACACTGTTCCTGCCGGAAAACAAGCAATTAAAGCATCGAGGGCATTTTTATCGGTTTGAATTATCCCTTGAACCTCTGATACCAGATGCATAACCTGAGAAAATCTTTCTACCTGCATAAATTGGCTGACCTTGACTGTACCAGGACGGCATACTCGCCCCAGGTCATTACGCGCTAAATCTACCAGCATAGTGTGTTCGGCTTTTTCCTTTTCATCGCTTAATAAGTCTTTTTCCAGTCTTAGATCCTCTTGGTAATTTTCTCCTCGAGGCCGAGTTCCCGCCACCGGTTTACTTTCTACCAGCTTACCGGTCAATCGGACCAGCGGCTCAGGAGAGGCGCCCACTATTTGGGTTTCCCCATAGTTTAGGTAGTACATATAAGGGGAAGGATTTAAACTCCGCAGTAAACGGTAAATTTTAAAGGGGTTCTCACTCGTTTTCCTATTTAGACGCTGGGAGAGCACAATTTGAAAGGCCTCACCAGCTAAAATATATTCCTTTGCCTTTATTACTTTCTCTACAAATTCTTCTTTAGTCATATTGCTATCGCTTTTGTTTATCGAAGATTCTATTTTTTCTAAATCGGTTTCCAGTTCTTTTTCTTCTACTGCCACTTCTTCTTTCACCTCCCCACCTTTAGAAGCAGAATTATTTAATTGAGAAATAATTTTTTCGATTTGCTCCGTGGCTTGTTCATACGCCTGTTCTCTGGTTCGGTTATCTTTATCGAGGGGAACATTAGCAATAATCCATAACTGGTGGGTTAGATGGTCAAAGACTATCATTGTTCCAGCATAGACCAGCATACAGTCTGGGAGAGCAAGATCATTAGTAATATTGTTGCTTAAATCTTCAATAAATCGAACCAGGTCATAACCAAGATATCCCACTCCCCCTCCCCAGAAACGGGGTAATCCGTCTACCTTGATCGTTTGGAAAGAGGCAAGCAATCGACGCAAAGGAAGAAAGGGATTTTCAAGATAATTTTCTTTCTTCTCTTGGTAGTTAATTTCCACCTGGTTACCTTTGCTCTGGAAAATTAAAAAAGGATTAAGGCCCAGGAAAGAATAACGGGCTAACTTATCTTTACCTTCAGCACTTTCCAGCAAATAACTATATGATGCACCCCTCCCGATTTTTTGAAAGGCATTGATGGGCGTTTCAGTATCAGCAAGAAACTTTCGATAAACGGTAAGCATATTTATATCTTCGGTAGATCTCAAAAAAGCCTCTTTTTCCGGATAATAGCTTTTGTTTTGTTTTTTCATTCTTCTATCCCCCAATCTAAGGATTAGGCAAAGTAACTAAATAAATTAAGTAGTTATTCGAACTAATAAAAATAAAATAGGTTGAAACAAAAATAAAAAAAGCTCTCCGTCCCTATTGTTTAATGGTTTATAAACAATAGGGACGGAGAGCTNNATATGTCGTTACAATTTGCCTCTACCACTTGATTACTATTTAATTTAAAATAAATTAAGTTGCCAGGTTTTTCGTAGACAGTCTGCTGTCGCTGTTTTCCCGTTTTTCAACAATTCTAATGGCGTCCCTGTAAACACGACCTGTCCTCCATTTTCTCCTCCCTCGGGGCCAAGGTCAATAATCCAGTCAGAGGCTCTGATAACCTGCTGATTGTGCTCTACAACAATGACCGTGCTTCCAGAATCTACAATACGGTTCAAAAGTGTAAGAAAGTTCTCCACGTCCACTGGATGCAGTCCGGTTGTAGGCTCGTCTAGCAGGNNCTTATCTTATCTTCCGTGGTGCCACTCTTATGGAATTTTTAAGGTTGAAAAAATTAACCCCAAAAACCCACTTAGTAAGGTACGGGCCATATTATATAATATACCGATACCCCTTCCCGTTCACGGGGGAAAACCGTCAAAACCTACTGGAAATATAATCTCTTTCAGTTTGAAGCTAAGGGGTCCATTTCACAAATTTTTATTTGCTACTTCTCCCCTGTCTTGCTTTTTTCATCATCATTTTTAATTTTTATCATTATAACACAGTTGTCAAGCCTTTTCTTTCTTTTTTGCTGAATGTTCGCGTCAACTACTGGTGAGTATTTTTTCTTACCTCAAAAAGCAAGGAAAATTAAATTTAAATGAATGACCCTGCGGCAAGCCGCAGGGTATCAAAAATCAGAACAGCCTTATCTGTCTCAAATCTTCCTTCGGTTTACCTTGCTTTTGTATATAGTTTTCCACTTTTGACCAGTTCCCTCTCTCACCAACAGTGGCAACATAGTATCCATCAGACCAAAATTCTCCACCCCATAACTCTTTTTTGATCTCTGGATGCCGTCGGAATATTTCTCTGGCAGTAATACTTTTGAATATTTTCACTATTTCCCCTGGTGATATCTTCGGGTGGGTACTGGAAAGAAGATGAATATGATCCTTATCCATTCCCAATGCTTCCATCTCTATCGCATACCGTTCTTGTATGCCCTCGGCTGTCTCTTCTATTATCTTTATCACCATCTTGTCAAGTAATGCCTTGCGATACTTTACCGGAAATACCAGGTGATAATGTATCTGCCAAGCACAATGATATCCTTTTTGAACTTCTCCTTTACTCATATAATCATAATACTTTAGAATCTACCCTGTGGCAAGCCACAGGGAATTCTCAAGTTAAATTACGGGATTTAATACAAGGGTCTGGAGAAAACGTGGATATCGATATGGAAAGAGAGTTAGGAGAAATTATCCTAGATAAAGATAACTTGGAATACTTTTTCAATAAGGCAATTCGGTATCTTGACTTTTTACCCATATTTTTATATATTTTAAGAGGGGGCGCAATCGTAAAAAAGGAGGAAATTAATTATGAAACTGCAGGAGNNTTATTTTTTCTTATCTCTCCCAGCAACAAACTAAAAAAGGATAACTTTGAAATTTTTAATTTCTGCAAAAGAGTAGATAGGGATTAAAATTTTTATTTTAGAAAATCCTTTTAAAATGGCTCTTAATTGCTTTTGCTCATAAAGATACGCCCCCCTCTTTTTTATAACTCTTCCGCCGGATGCGAGTGGGAAAAATCTGGCTCCCTACCCCTTTTATGATTTTTAAATTTTTAGACTTTGGTAGAAACCGAAAGAGATTTGAGATAAAGGTGAGGAAATTTAAATCTACCACCCACCCATTCAGATCGGTCTCCCAGCGCAACTATATTTTTTAATTCTTCTAAAGCATTACCGGCGATCATTACATCTTTAACCCGGCCTACTATCTTTCCGTTTTCTACCTTAAACCCCAATTGCACATTGTTAGAAAAAGCCCCACTTATTATATTTCCTTGGCCCAGACCTAGGACCTGGTCGATGATTATCCCTTCTTTTATATCCTTAACCATCTCCGGAAAAGGGATGGTCCCTACCTTCATCACTAAATTGGTTATCCCGGGGCCCGGTGGGCTGGAGATCCCTTCGCGCAGACCATTCCCCGTGCTCTCCACACCAGCCAAACCCGCAGTCTGTAAATCATAATAGAAATTTTTAATCTCTCCTTCCTCTACCAGAGGATATCGTCTCATTTCTACCCCTTCATCATCAAAAGGGGCACTTCCTAAAGCAAAATCTATGAGGCCTTCACTATAAAGGCTCAGTTGTTCACTCCACAATTTCTTATTCTGCTGTTCTGCCAGAGGAGACACCTTTTCCCACACCATCTTTCCATTTAAACCAATAATTAAGGGGAGGATTAAAGTCAAAACGGCCTTCGGAGTAAAGATAACCGGCATTTTACCGCTTTCTAAAGAGGCCACCTTTTCTCCCCATTTAAAATTTTCTATCGCCTCACTCACCAATTCTTCGACTTCAAGTTTATCTTGCGCTGCAGCCTGTGAGGACTCGATCATTAAGATATCCTGGTCTTCCACCTGCTGGATCATTAAGGAATAAGCAATTGCCGTTTTAGCATAAGAAAAACTCCCTCCCCGGCTATTGCTGTACTCTATTTCACTGATATCTTTTACGATAGTAACATCACTCCGTAACCTGCGGTCAAAATCTTTTATTTTTACTAAAATCTCTTCCCCAATTTTGACCATCTCTTCTATACTTTTCTCCACTATTTTTGGGTCAAATATCTTTACTTTTTCGGGGAGATTACTGTTCGTAGTAGGGCCTACTTCGTTTTTTTCTGGAAAGTCAAAGGCCGCCGTTGCTCCGAATTCGGAAGTGGCTAGGGCCTGCTCGACCATTGTCTCAGTATCCTCTTCGCTTTCCAGACTAGAACCAGAGAGAGAGGCAAATCCTATTCTGCCCTGGTTGATTATCCGCAAGGCTTGTCCCTCGCTTTCGGCAATATCGATGGATTTTAATCTATTTACCTCGAAGTTGACGGGAATAGTCTTACTCTTTATTCTAAATAACTCGGCTGAGTCTACTTTTCCAGTGGCTTGCTGGAGTATTTTTTCCATCTCCATCTTCATCTTCCTCCTCCTACTACTACTTTTCTGATCCTAAGGTGAGGGCTCCCAAAAGAGACCGGGAGAGGACCCTGGCCCCCCTTACCACATCCCCCACCAGATTCAATCATCTGTAAGTCATTACCTATCCCTTCGATATTAAGCAAGGTGGTGAATAAATTCCCACTTAAAACTACGTCTTTCACTGGTTCGGCAATCTTTCCCTCTCTAATCATAAAACCTTCCCCCGCACTAAAAGTAAACTGCTCGAAGCTAGTCATTCCTCCATAACAATCCCGGGCGTAAATCCCCTCCTTTATTCCCGATAATAGTTCTCCAAAGGAAAGGTTTCCCTTTTCGATGTAGGTATTGGTCATCCGCACAATCGGTTTAAAACGATAATTGAGGGCCCGGGCGTTCCCAGTGGGTTCTTCTCCCATCTTAGCCGCGGTCTCTCGCGAATGCAGTCTACCGCTGAGAATCCCCTCTTTGATCAGGTAATTTTTTCTGGTCCTCACCCCTTCATCATCATAGCGGGCAGAACCTAATAAACCAGGGATAGAACCATCATCCACTACATTAAGTTGAGGTGAGCCAAATTTCTTCCCTAATTTCATCAACTCTCTCATCCTCTCATCTTCATATAAAAAATCGGCTTCACTAAGATGGCCAAAGGCCTCGTGGATAAAGACCCCGCCCAATGTCTGATCCAAAATGACGGTATATTCTCCACCTTTTACTGACTCCGCCTTAAGTAGATTAACTGCCCGAGAAGCGGCCTTTTGGGCTTTACCAGAAATCTGTTCTATTAGAGCAAAACCTTTGGTACTGGCTACACTCTCACTAGCTAGCTGAACATTATCTCCCTCTCGAGCAATAGCGGTAAAGTTAGCACTTAAAAAGGGTTTTTCTTGCTCGAGATAACTCCCTTCCGAATTAGCAAAGTAAACCGTAGAAAATCTATCGTTATAAGTTACCCGCGAAGATTGGATGAGAGGATTAAAGCGCATAATTAGCTCATTATAACCTTCCATTAAATTCTTTTTTTCGCTCAAACTTATCTGACGAAAATCTTTATCCAGTTCTTGCTGCACTATTTCCACCGCCGGTAGATTAGGGACCAGCTTACTTTCTTCTTGTCCAATTAAACTCGCTACCCTGATGGCCTCTTGAACTTTTTCTTCTAAATCAGTAAACTGATTAAAAGAAATAAATCCCCATCCTCCTTTTACTAGGGCCCGTACATTTCCTCCCCTCTGTCGGGAACAGCTTATTTTTTCCAGTTTAGGCCCCCGAAAATGAATATCAGTAACCTCTTTCTTTTCTGCCCTTATTTCCAGATAGTCAGCTTTATGCCGGTTATTTTTCAGGGCTTTTTCCAGAATCTCTCTCATTATTTTTTCTCCTTTAATTTCAATTGGGTTAGCAACTTAGAGTTAATAAGTTATAGGTAGTTATAGGTATAGGTTGATAGTTAAAATTTCTAGGAATTTTTATCTATTCTTCTTCCCTTTCTATTTCTGTTTCGGCCTCGTCTATTCGATTTTTAAAGATTATTTCTTCCTCTAAATAAACCGGCCGTTCTAACCACCAAACCCATTTACTCCATTTCTCTTTAAAGTCCCTATTCTCCTCTTTTATATTGATAAAACCACTTATCTTTGCTTCCATTTCATCGGCATAATGAAGAGCAATGGCCGCCAGGATACTGGGTAATTTGGGCGAACCAAATTCAAAATGACCATGATGACTCAAGATGGTATGCTTAACCATTAATTCTAAATCCGGGGGGAACTCCTTTAAACCTTTTATCTTCTGGTCAATCATCTCCAGGCCCAGGGTAATATGACCCAGAAGTTTGCCCTCATCAGTATATTCTATTACCCGATCATAGGTATATTCTCTTACCTTGCCTATATCATGCAGCAGAGCCACCGTAATTAAAAAATCGCGATCTATCTCTTTATAGATCTTGCAGATAGCCTCACAAATGGTGGCCACTCTTAAGGTGTGTTCCAGTAAACCGCCGATATAAGGTTGATGCACCCGAGTGGCTGCTGGCGCCCTTTTAAACTTTTCTACCCAGTGCGGGTCATCAAAAAAGGCTTTTAAAAGATCTTTGAGAGGCTTATTTTTTATCAATTCGATCTTTAACCTAACTTCTTCCATTAATTCTTCTAAATTCTCTGAGGAATGGGGCAGAAAATCAAAATAATCTAAAGGAGTAGTCTTTACTAAAGAAGAAATGGTAGCCTGGAAGGTACCATCATCTTTCTGTTTAGTCACCCAGCCCTTAACTCGAGCAAATTCGAGCTCACTTAACTCTTTAATTCTATTACTAGAAACATCCCAGGTTATAGCCTCCATTTCTCCGGTCTTATCGGCAATTTTGAAAAACATATCTATAGTTTTTTTGTCCCGCCTCACCTTAAACTCTTTATTTTTCAAGAAAAAGACCTCGTTAATTTGGCTATTTAAAGCTAAATCAGCGATCATCTGTTTTTTAGCCAAGATGTCTCACTCCCTTTATATAATACAATATTTTCATAAACTACTAACCTCGTAATCCGTCAACTATCTAACTCATCACTTATTACTCATCACTTATTAACTTATTACTTGTACCTATATAAGCTATACGCTACACGCTTTACACTATTCTTACCCGCTACTATATATAATACACTTTAGATAATACTTGACAATAAAAATTATTTTCTTTATTCTATTCTAAACAAAACCTTAATCATTACTGACTAATTTTAAACTTACCTCAAATACATATAAAATATATAAGCCGAAGTGGCGGAACTGGTAGACGCGCTACGTTCAGGGCGTAGTAGGCGTAAGCCTGTGGGGGTTCAAATCCCCCCTTCGGCACTAATTTATTTCTT
>DFYM01000041.1 GCA_002383355.1 Candidatus Immundihabitans aquiphilus
AGCTTTTATGCCGGCGAAGCAAGATCTTTAAATATCCAGATAGAAAAATGTTTTTTTCATAAGCTAGGGCCAGGCAAATTACCTCCTATAAACCTTAAAGAGGAAGGGCGAAAGATTATAGGTTTAGTCAGCCCCCATGCCGGCTATGTGTATTCTGGCCCAGTTGCGGCTCAGGGATTCTATAGAGTGGCTCTTGATGGTCGGCCTGATATTGTTATTATATTAGGTCCTAATCACCATGGTCTGGGAGCCCCTGTTTCCATAATGACTAGCGGCAAATGGGAAACACCACTGGGCCAATTAGAAATAGATAGCGATTTAGCAGAAAAAATACTAGATAGTTCCAGGATAATTAGAGAAGATCCTCAAGCTCATCAATACGAACATTCCATCGAGGTGCAATTGCCTTTTCTCCAATATATTTTTGACCAAAACTTCAAGTTTGTCCCTATTTGTATGAGCCGTCAGGATATAAAAACAGACTTAGAAATTGCTCGTTCTATTTGTACTGCAACTGCAGTAGAGAGCAAAAATATTTTAATAATTGCCAGCTCAGATTTTACCCATTACGAACCGCAGGAGTATGCAGAAGATGCTGATAGACAGGCAATAGAGGCCATCTTAGAATTAGATGCGGAGAGGCTGTATGAAGTAATTTATGAACAGAATNNGCTAAGACCTTAGGGGCAAAAAAAGCAGAATTACTAAAGTACGCTACTTCGGGTGATATTACCGGAGACTATGACCAGGTAGTCGGTTATGCCTCCTTAATTGTCCGAAAGGGATAAAAATAATATGATAGAATCTTATAGCTTTGGACAAATTATAATTAACGGGGAAAAATATACTTCAGATCTTATTATCTATAAAGACCAGGTTGATAAAGATTGGTGGAGAAAAGAAGGACATTACCTTTATCTGGAGGATATTCAAAATATAATTAAGGAAAAGCCAGAAATAATAATAGTAGGAACTGGTTATTACGGTTTAATGAAAGTTGATCCGGCGTTGATAGAATATTGTAACTCTCAGGGCATCGGATTAATTATAAAGAAAACTACTGAGGCTTGTAGTGAATATAATAAACTAGCTGAGAATAAAAAAGTAATCGCTGCTCTTCATTTGACCTGCTAATTTTATAACCCTAACCCCCTTGGTTAGTTAATTGATTNNAGAGAAATAAGTTGTTTCGTTGTTTTTGCTTCTTATTACTTTACATAAGATATATTATAGGACGTTATATTTTACTTTATAACGGAAGTTCCCCCACAAAAATATAAAAAACATGTAAAAAAGCCTGAAAAAAGAAGACTTAAGTCCGAAAAACAATAGCGAAAGAATTTTATTTTGCGTTTCAGAATAATCGGTAGGTAAAACCTTTATATTTTCCTTGCCAAAAGTATAAACAATATATTGAATTCTATCCAAAGTCTGATAGATGAATTCTTGTTGTATAGCTAAAACTTTTAATCTATTTATACTCTTAAAAAACTGTTTTTAAAAATTTTTTTTAACTTTTCCATATTTACTAATATAATAGTTATAACCCAAAAAGCTCAAAGATATTTTTAGCAGATTGTATATAGTATTTTGTAATATTAAAATACTATATGTGCTGTATTACCAATAACTTTACAATAAATTATTACTTTTTGGTTGTAATTATGTTGTAGGGGCACAATGAATTGTGCCCTCACCATNNTACATTACCATTTTGTTTACTTTTTAGGTTGTAATCATATAATTCAAATAAATTAATTATTATCTAAAATTTAATTTGAACCATTAAGTTTTTCTGGTGGAAAGTTGAGCTAAAAACGAAAAAAAGGGGGATAAAATATTAGCAAGTTTAATTTAGGCTTGTTTATTACTTATTTAAAAATTAATAATTTCTAATAACTTAGTTAGTGTAATATCTCCAATTTTTTCAAAGCGATATCGAGCTTTTCCTACTCTCTCCTCAGGACCAATGCCAACAGGTAGCATATTACCTGCCAAAGCAGCCTCAATTCCTGCTTCTGCATCTTCTACTACTACACAATCTTCCGGCTTTACTCCTAATTCTTTCGCCGCATATAAAAATATATCTGGGGCAGGTTTAGTATTTTTTACACTATATCCATCTGCAATGACATCAAATAGACCTTCTATCCCGGTTCCTTGCAAGACTGTTCTCGTATTCTTGCTTACCGAAGCAATGGCTGTTTTTATCCCTCGTCTTTTAAGTTCCAAGACTAATTCTTTTGCCCCGGATAGAATATTTTCAGAAGTCATTTGTTTTAATAATTCTACATAATATCCATTTTTTCTATCCATCATCTCCTGAAATTGTTCAGTTGAAACTCGTTTTCCATTTAATAATATTTTTAGGCATTCACTTCGAGAAACACCCCTTAGTTTATCATTATCATCTCTGTTAAAAGGAATTCCTTCTTCATCTGCCAATCTTTTCCAGGCCTGATAATGATATTCAGAAGTATCAGTAATTACTCCGTCAAGATCAAAGATAACTGCCTTTATTTTTTTACTCATCTATAGATACTTCACTCCTTAACTAATAATCAACATATCTCTTTACATAGAAGCCAGATACACAGTTACACTTTTTGTATCAGGTGATACAGTGACTCTTCCGCTTTGAAAATCAACATTTCCGGTAGTAGCCCCTTTCAAACGAGTTAAAAATACTGGTAAATCTATCAAAATTTCATTAACCGGACTATCACCCGTAAAGGTAATTACTACCCGATCAGGATACCCTTGAATCCTTACCCCCATTCTCCTGTTACCTGAAATAGAATAATTATTGAGTTCAATAACCTGCGAATTACCAATCCATTCTTCTGGTATACCCCGCCCAATAATAACTTTTCCATCAATTTTTTCTGCAATCAGGGAGTCGATAAGAACTTTTGTACAAACAGATTGTCCCCACATATGTGGTGATGCACCATTACCGTAT
Source organism: Candidatus Immundihabitans aquiphilus (assembly GCA_002383355.1). Classification (GTDB taxonomy): domain Bacteria; phylum Atribacterota; class Phoenicimicrobiia; order Phoenicimicrobiales; family Phoenicimicrobiaceae; genus Immundihabitans; species Immundihabitans aquiphilus. The sequence continues at coordinate 2,963 of DFYM01000041.1, forward strand.
TTTGGATGCACACCTTCCCATGAAGTGTTTTTTGGATTTAAGATTCCTTCCCACCAGGAAAAAGGTCCAGTCATGGCAGATTCAATCATCATTTTATAGGCATAAATGCCTTCTGATCGATATCTCTCTCCTCTTAATGCAGCACTACCATATCCTGCATTATAACAAGAACAATAGAATCCATGAGGGTACCCACCAAAATCATGAGGAGGAAGGAGGCCTTCTAACCGTCCAAACCCATAATCATAGGTATCATCAATCATAGTAAGATTTACACCATATTGGCCGCCATTAAATAGATAACCATCCCAGGCCCAGCGACCAAAAAGGAATTGAGCTGCCCAGTTAGCGTCTTTCGGTAATCTACATCTGTTCTTATCATTGGATTGAACCATAGAAACGGGTATATAATTTAAATTATTGGCAGTAATAGTTTCTGTAAGTTTATCGTCTACACATCTTAATAAATCGTTATATTCATTTTCTGCCCAAGATAACTCTTCCTTTTCTCCTAATCTTTGACAAACATATTTATAGGCAAGAAGTCCCATCATGGCAGACCAATTGTCAACTGTCCAGTATCCATTGCTATCTATGTCATTGGTCATTTTGATAATACCGTCAGGTCCTGTTCGATCATTAGCAATAGTATGAGCATATTTTTTTAAGCTATCAAACCGACTGGCAACAAAATTAACATCATCTGTTTTCAGTAAGTAGAAAGCATAGGGCCAGCTATATTTATATTTTGCATCATCATACTGAGTGACAGCTGCAATATGGTCAAGTAAAGTTCGTGCATTAGAAAAGTCACCTAAGGTAAATAAAGTAATGATTATCCCGATGGAATCGTGATCCCACACCCTGTCATATCCATTTTCTCCGACGTTGAGATTGTAGGCATCTTTAACAATATGGGTGTATATGTATCCCGCCTTATATGCATTTATAAGTACTGGGTCAGGCAGACTAACAATATTTACTATTTCGGAAAATTTATTATCCCAATAAGTCTTCATATGATCAAAATGCTGTACCACGTTCCCGCACAAGTAAGATTATCATCAGAAGGCCAGGCATAAGAATTGCCCAATCTATCAATAGCTATTACAAAATCATAATTTCTTGTTTCACCAAGGGAAATCAAATTTTCAGGTGTATTTAATGCAATAATCTCCTTTGATGGTTGAGGATCAAGAAAAACTGCCTCCTCACTATGGTTATACACGGAGACGCGGCAATAGGCTGCCACATAGTCATTACCACTGACAGTAACTTTATCACCAAAGTTCATTATCTTGACAGTACAACCATCCCGCTCAAACTCGGTAACCAGACAGGGAAGATACCCTGAGTGGTTATACCATTTCATAGAAGCAGGATTATTATAAATACCAAAACCAACTTTAACATTCTTTCCATCTCTAATGCGGAAACTACCATCTCTATAAGCAATAGCGGCATCTTTATCTCCATCCCATCCAAAACAACTTTCATGACCACCGGCAATAATCCCTCGAGCAGATACAATTAAAAAAATTATTACCAGTATAAATCGCTTATAATTTTTTCTCATATAAATAAATACCTCTTATGTTTATCTAATCTTTAATAATATTCCCCATTGAATCTATAAACTAAATCTTTTATTAGTAAGTTATTTCTAATTCCTCATCTGTTTTTAGAATATATTCTTTTTCGCAAACTTCTACTGGTAGTGACTTGCTTATAGAAGATAGCGGCTTTAAGGTAATTGTATTTCTAGTAATATCAACGCAATACTCTTCATTATGCCACTTAATTTTAAATCTCAGCCTTTTCCATTTCTTTGGTAGATGAGGATTAATTCTNNCCAAAACCATTTACTACTGCCTGCCAGTTCCCGCCAAGTGAGGCTGCATGAAGTCCATCCCAGGAACTTTTTAAATTTTCTCCTAAATCAATCCGTATTGATCTTTCAAAATATTCATATCCTTTTTCAACATCTTCTATATCTAAGGCCACAATAGCATGTATGCTCGGACTCAATGAGGAATCATGAAGAGTCTTTGGTTCATAATAATCCCAGTTAAGACGTTTAGTTTCTTGGGAAAAATCATCACCTAAAAGATATAGAAGCATAATAATATCTGNNTTGTTTTAATACTTGCATCTGGGTGATTTCTTCCCAGTTATAATCCTGGGCAATTGCTCCTACTTTTCCTTTATATTTTAAAAGATCGACTTCCTTCTTATCTGTAAAGCCTTCATACTGATGGATAAAACCTGAAGCTTTATCCATAGCAATATATATTTTATCTGCCTTTTCTTTCCAATCACTCAATTCATTAAAAGTAAATTTGATTTTAGAAGTAACTTTCTTCCATACTTCCAATTGATTCATCTTAACCCATTCAGAAAATTGTATAGTTTTATTAAGCTGCCACTTTACCATGTAGTTTGTGAAGGTATTATTATTTATATGTTCACTGTATTCGTCCGGTCCGGTAACATCATTTATTTCATATTGGTCTTTTTCTGGATTATACTCCAATCTACTCGCCCAGAAGCGGGATGTCTCCAATATAATCTCTAACCCATAGTTGTACATAAAATCATAATCACAGGTTGCCTGGAAATAATGCCAGATACTGTATACTATATCACAAGTTATATGTTGCTCTAACTCACCAGTCCATATCCTTTGAGGTTTACCTGTTTTAAAATCTACCCCACCCCATTTAGGAGTAACTTCGCCTCCTGTGTCGGCACATTCCCAGGGATACATAGCACCCTTAAAACCATTTTCCCTAGCTTTTTCTCTTGCTCCATCTAAAAAGCGATAACGATAAAAGAGTAATCTTCTGGCAATCTTCGGAAAAGTATAAATAAAGAAAGGAAGGATAAAGATTTCCATATCCCAGAATACATGACCTTTGTAGCCCTCGCCGGAAAGTCCTTTTGCCGCAATACTTAACCTCTCATCATGAACGGGAGNNCATCTGATAGATATGAAATTGGGAAAAACGAATGGCTAATTGGTCGAAATCTGGTCCATCAAGAACAATATCAATTTGTTTCCAAAGTTGATTCCATTTTTTTTTGTGGGCTTCAAAAAGTTTATCATAACCAAGTTTTATAAGTTTTTTAAAATTATCTATCGCTGTCTTTTCAATTTCTTTATCTGAAATCTTTTCTTTCCCCCTAAAATTAGGATCATTGGTTGAATAAATTGTAACCATTTTTACGAAACTCAATTTTTCCTTCTGTTTAATTTTGTATCGGGAGGATGAAAAAATCTTCCTTCGTTGGCTTCCTACTTCTTCTTTTACTTCTGATATCTCGCCATTCAAATAAAAAAGGTGTTTTGCAGCAATAACTAGACCGATATCCGATTCTTGGGTCCTGGAAGTCATTGAGATAATCCCTTCNNGGAGAAAATCGTAATCTTCCTTCTTTAAAGTGTTGCACGCCGCTATTAGTAGTCTGACCATTAATTCCCGAACAAATTTCAATAGCTCCGGAATAATTAAGGGGAATAATCTTTACTTTTAGGGCAGCAAAATGTATATTATCCAGAGATATAAACCTTTCAAAGGATAATTTAGTCTTTCTTCCCTTTGGACTTTCCCATTCAATATTCCTTGTAAGCTGCCCATCTTGAATATTAAGTTGTCTTTGATATGATAAAATTTTCCCGGTCTTTAAATCAAATTTTTCACCATCTAATTTTAAATCTACATTTAACCAATCAGGAATATTAGCTAATTCTGTCACTTCTCCGGGGAATTTATCGAACAGACCGGATATATAACACCCTCTTGTTTCTTCTTGGTAAGTTTCTTCTGTTGCTGCCCTTACTCCCATATAACCATTGCTAAGAGTGAAGATTGTTTCAAATTTTCCTAAACACTCTGGTTGAAAATCGATTTCTCCTACTATCCAATTTCGGTATTCATTTTTCCCCATATTATATTTAATTACCATAAACAACTCCTATCTTGTATAAAAATTAAAGAAAATAATTGAATGAGGAATTAGTGCTAAATTTATCCCTTTATCCCACTGAAACTTACGCCTTCTACAAAATAACGCTGAAAAACAATAAACAGGATTATAATTGGCAAAGCTGAAATAATTGCTCCGGCCAGGATTGGTCCCCAGTCAAAAGCTCCAGATGCATAGGTTTCTTTAAAACTCAATAAACCTATAGTTAAGGTAAACTTATCCATGGGCGAAGTTATTATTACTAAAGGCCAGAAAAACTCATTCCAAACTCCCTGAAAGGTCAAAATAGTAAGTGCTCCTAAAGCGGGTTTAGCCAGGGGTAACATTATCTTTGAGAAAATTTGATAAGTACTGGCACCATCAATCCGAGCCGATTCTTCCATTTCTTTAGGTAAACCTTCAAAAAATTGTTTCATTATAAAAACTGCACTCGCACCAACCAAGCCTGAAATAATTAAACCGGTAAAAGTATTCAGAAGGCTTCCTCCACCAAACAATTTGGTTAACCCAAAAATGCCATCCCGCAATACCAGATAATTTGAAATAAAGGTTACCTGTCCGGGAATCATCATGGAAAAAAGTATTAAAATAAATAGATAATTTCTGCCATAAAATTTAAGTCTGGCTAAAGCATATCCTGCCATTGAAGCAAATATTAGAGTGGTAATTACCTTTACTATAGTTATAAAGAAGGAATTATAAATCCAGGTCATAAAAAGACGCTTCCCGGTAGTACGACTATAGTTTTCATTAAAAACTCTGAAATGATTATGAAAAATGTAAGGGATGACTCCACTCACTAAATTATTCCAGCTCTGTATTCTTCCTAATCGTTCTATCCTATTCGGAGAAAGAGTGGCTGATAAAAAATCAACTTTATAGGGAATCAATAAATCCAACGGTAATTCGTTAAAATCTTTTTGGCTAATATTTACTATAGTTATCTTATAACTAATCAGTACACCATCCTTATTTGAAACACGATTAATTTCTTCTATTGGTTTAATTTTAACAAAATCAGCAACAAATTCTCTGTCTAATTCTAAGGCAGCTCTTCCTGTCCCTTTAAATCTTTTTGGAACAATCACTTGAGGTGGTACAATTTCAATTCCCATCGGATATTTATAAGTAATCTGAAAAGACACTTCATGACCGGACTTTAGTTCACCGAAAAAACCGCATCCTCCACCTTGTCGGGCAAGTGTATAAGCGCCTAACCAGTTTTTCGGCGATAATTGTTCAGTCTTTAGAGTAGGTGGCCAGCTACTGGGGTTATCTTTTAAACTCGAAAGCGCTCCAAAGAGAAAAGGCCCCATAAAAAGTACAGAAAATAGTAATAAAATTAGATAGATTGCTCCTACATTCATCCAGCGCCGACGTTTAATTTTTAGATTTATATCACTGGTATAATTTTGTTGAATTTTCATTAATTTCTTAATCCTCTTCCTTCTCCGGAAAATACTTTCTGAATCAGAACTACGGTCAGGGTTAAGACTGCTAAAATAATGGCAGCAGCACTGGCCATACCTACTTTCGGGGCAGAAGCACCTGGAAATGCACTCTGATATACATAATAAGCCAGGGTTATTGTAGACTCTAAGGGTGCTTGAGTACCAATAATTTTAACCTGATCAAACATCTGTAAGGTACCGATTAACCCCAAGGTAACTACTAAAAAAGTTATATCTTTAAGTTGGGGAACGGTGATATACCAGAATTTTTGCCAACCTTTAGCACCATCTACCTCAGCTGCTTCATATAATACTTTAGGAATACCCTGTAACCCGGCTAAATAAAGTATCATAAATGTAGGAACAGTAGTCCAGATATTTAAGATCATTATTGCGCCCAGGGGTCGGGGAAAAGCAAAGGGACCTGCCCAGAAAGGAACTTTTTCCCTTGTATTTAACCAAAATATATCGACTGCTTTTGCCTCGATTGGTTTAATAATACCAAAATCTTTAAATACATAGGTAATAATGGAAGCTAAAATAATAGATAGAATAATATAACTGGGTTCAAGATATTCAACTGGCCTCCCCCTTAACTTTTCTTTAAACACTAATAAAAATTGTATCCCTGCCAAGAGTGCTAGAAAAACTCCTATTGTTAAACCATACTGATGAAGTAGGGTTAAAAGATAGTTTATAACCCCTTTTCTTTGAAACATCCACATAAAAATTAGAGTAATAACGATACTGGAAGTAACGCTGGGCATATAATAAGCTGTCCTGAAATATTTAATACCTCTAATCTTCTGATTCATAACTACTGCTAAAAGTAATGCAAAGATGGTCTGTAGAGTAGTAACAATAATAGTAAAGGTTAGTGAATTCCTCAGGGCCCTGGTAAATAAATGTTCTTTAAAAAGATTTATATAATTCGTAATGCCAACCCAATTAGGCAGGGAAAAAAGATCATAATCAGTAAAACTAAAATATAATGACCTGATAAAAGCATAACTAAAAAATATTACAAACCCGAATAAAAAAGGAGATAAAAGAACATAAGGAGCTGTTTTTTCTTTTAAGGAGCTCCATCTATTTCCCATTCTTTTTACCTCCATTTATTATTCTAACATTATCTTAATTTTAATAAAAATTAAAAAACTAATAAAGGAAATAAAAAGGGGAAGAGACAATCCTCCCCCCCTTTTTTATTAAGGCCCTATTATTTCATTAACTCATTTAGTTGTTCTTGAGCCATCTCTAATGCCTCATCAACTGTCTTTTGTCCACTCATTACCTCAGATAAAGCCACATTAATCGGATTCATCCATTGGTCTCCATATTCTTTGAACTTAAATGGCTTTACATTCCCTGCAGATGCTCCCAGAAAAACTATTTTATTGGCTTGTGCTTCTGGTGTATCTTTTTNNGAAATAAGGATTATCAGCTAAAGCCTTACGGCTGGGTATAGCCAAACCTCGCTCTAAAATCCATTGTTGGGCAGCAGGACTGGTTAAAGCTTCCATAACTTTAAAGGCGGCATCTTTATTCTTAGAATTTGCATTTATACCCCA
>DFYM01000011.1 GCA_002383355.1 Candidatus Immundihabitans aquiphilus
TAAGGAGAATCAAGGATATCCTGATGCGGACTAAGACTAATTACCTCGTGGATACTGACCTAAAGGGCTTTTTTGATAGTGTAGACCATAGAACAAGGGACGGTTCTCTGTTCTAAAAATACGTGAAACAGAGAACCGTCCCTTGTTCTATTTTATAGGAGGGGTATCCCTCCGGGATTATTTATTCTTCTTTCCCTATAGGATACCTCACGCCATTATCTTTTTCCAGATATTTTAGGACATTATCGCATTTTGTCGTATTAAAAAAAGGGTATAGAAAAATTAAAAAAGATTTTTTTACTTCCTATTCCTAATAGTGATATAGTAAAATAAATATAAATGTCTGAGGTATAAAAAAGAACCATCCCCTGATACGTAAGAGAATGGGATTAAGAGAAATAGCCAGAGAACTATATGAAAAAGGAGTACCTACTACAAGGGGCGGTAAGTGGTATGACGGGACCATTAAATATATACGGGAAAATCATTTTTATAAAGGGATAGCTCATTATAAGGAAAATAAAATTAAGAATAAGGATTTGGCGCTTGTTTTAATAGTTTTAAACTAAATACCTGTATAAAAATATCTATTTTTTATACGGTAAGTCAGATTCAAATGATGTATTTTTCAAAAATATACCTATTGAAGCATAGATAAATAAGATCGCCTATTTTAGGATAAATAGGGACACATCCCATTTTCTTAGACAATTATTATTTTCCTTTAAATTAAATAAATAAAGAAGGTGTGCCAAATCAATAATTTGGTAACTTTTAGCGGAAAACCTATAGAGTCTAAGGAGTTTCTTAACCAGATGATTGAAATTTTAGGTATTATACTATTATTATAGACGTTATAAAGGAAGGCCTTGTAAAAGGGAAAATTAAACTATAGAAAAAATAGGATATGTCCCTATTTAAAATAAGCTTTAGAAAATAATAAATTTGATCGAAAAAAACTCGAAGATTATGCTAAGCGCATAGGAAATTCTGGAGTATTAAGAAGATTAGGTTATTTATGCTAACTATTAAATATAAAAATAAAATTTCCCAAAATAAATACTTGAAATTATCTTTTACTGGACCCTACTATGTCTGAAGAAGGTCCGAAAAGTGCCAAATGGAAATTAATTGTAAATCTTGATGAAAAAGTATTAGGAGGACTCGAATGATTCCATTCCGAGAGATTGAAGAAACAGCAACAAAAGATGTTGTAAAAGATCATAATATAAATACAATGCAAATAAAAAGTAAATCACCAGAAGAAATTTTAATACTATTTAAAGAGAAAAACATAGATGAAAATTGGACTTTTATTGAATATAAGCCCTCTGATACAGGAAAGTGGACACATAGTTACCATCGTTATCCGGCAAAATTTATTCCTCAATTAGTGGAAAAGTTAATCGATGAGTATATATCTAGTGAATATGCCCAAATAAATGATCCATTTATGGGGTGTGGGACTACAATTGTTACTGCAATATCTAAGGGTTTTAAAGCGAGTGGTACCGATATAAATAAAATAGCTTATTTAATAACTAAAGTGAAATCTACCCCCATTGAACCTGTTTATCTTGATAGAAAAATAAAACATTTATTAGCAAAACTTCAATTTTTAGAAAGTAGCCAGAATTCATTATTTCGTACAAACATTGAGCCCTTAATCCCCCAAAAGCATCTAGAGCGAATTAACTATTGGTTTATCGAACAAAATAAAAATGAGTTAGGGATAATATTAAAAGCAATTTGTGATGAGGAAGACGAAACCATCCGAGATTTTTTTCTGATAGCATTTAGTCATATTTTAAAAAATTGTTCTATATGGCTTCAGGGAAGTACTAAACCTACTAGAGATTTAAAAAAGATTTCTACCAAACCATATAATATGTTAAAAAGGCATCTAAAGAAAATGCAAAGAGGAAATAATAGTTTTTATCAAATTATTCCACAAAAAATCAAAGATAATTTAAGAGAATATCTGAATATAAAAATTCAAGATGCTAAAAAACAGCCAGTAAATGATAATACTGTAGATTTAATAATCAGTTCAAGCCCTTATGTAACTAGTTATGAGTATGCTGATTTACATCAACTTTCTACTTTATGGTTAGATTTTGCAGATAATTTATCTGAGTATAAAAAGGAGTTTATAGGTTCTGCTTACAAATACTGTAATGATAAAAAGTTAAAAAGCAATATAGCACAAGATATTGTTGACAAGATGCAGAAAAAGAGTAGAAAAATGGCGAAAGAGATTGAAACATTTTTTATTGATATGCAAGAGGTATTTGATGAAAGTTATCGTATCTTAAAAAATGGGGGGCGTTGTTGTTATGTAATCGGTGATACTAAATTAAAAGGAGTAGGCATATTAAATGCAGAAGTGTTTGCGGAAAGTTTACAGTATTCAGGATTTATTGTTGATAGAATAATCAAGAGAAAAATTCCCTTAAAAATTCTACCCCAAAAAAGAGATTTAAAGACAGGAAGGTTTGCCAATAATCACGAGGCAAATTCTGAAGCCTATCCGATAGAATATATTGTAATAGGATTAAAGGAGTAATAAATATGAAGTTTGAAGATTTAAAAGATTTATATTTAAAAAAGAAAAAACAGTTTGGAGCTGAGACCTATAGGCATATTTCGGAATTATTAAAAGAAACGAAAAAAATTCATAAGCAGGATTGGTCAAAAAATCCTACTCCTAATGGAGATCATGAACAAAGTTGGAGGGCTTTTAAAGGAAAAAATTTAGAAAGGTTAGTCCAATATATTATTACTGATGAAGTTGAAAAACTTGGATTGAAAGTTGTAAATGGTAATAAATTAGAAAGATCTAAAAATTTGCCTAAGGAATTAAGCCAGGTAAAAAGAAATTTAGCCGTTGATTATGGAAAATTTGGATTACATTTACCAGATGTGGATATCGTTATTTACAATCCCCAAAATTATAAAGTTTTAGCCGCTATTTCAAGTAAGGTAACTTTAAGAGAACGAATTGCTCAGACTGGTTATTGGAAGCTGAAACTTTCTAAAGATGAAGCAACAAAACACATTAAAGTATATTTTATTACACCAGATGAAGATGGGACACTAACTCAAAAAATGCCTGTTAAAAAGGGTAGAGCGATTGTAGAAGTTGATTTAGATGGTAGTTATATCTTAACTGAGGAGAGTATTGAGGAAAGTAATAAAGTAAAATTATTTGAACATTTTATAGATGACTTGAAAGCATTGTTAAAGAATAGCGAATAGTAAAGGAGAAGATAAAATGAACAAAAAAACAAATTGAACAAGAATGGGGAAAATTAAGGTTTGAGATTATAGAAAATAAACCCAAAATAGATGGACCTTATCCGCCAGACATTGTCAGAAGGAGAGAGTTGTTGTTTTTTGCACAGGTCCATTTATGTAAAATTTTAGATGCAAAGTCAGAAAAAAATAAATGGGCTGAAGGATTTGAAACTGAGATTTATAGTAAAGTAATGGAAATTTATTATAATGGGGATAAAAATGTTTAATCAACTAATTCCTAAGCATATGGAAGAAATTAAAAGGTCAAATTATGAGAATAATTGTATTTTAGTCTACAAAGGTTTCCCTGTAGATTTTCTCTTTGAATTAAGTACTATTTACCCTTTCTTAAATGATAAAGAACAAACTTTTACATCTAATAAAATTGACTTAGAAAAAATAAGTAAATATGTTAGTGAATTAATTAAGAAATTATTAAGTAAAAACGAGGGTTTGTATATTTTAACTTACGAGGAACTTATTTTACTCTCACAAAAAATAGACTTGTCCTTGTATAGTGGTAAATTTGTTATATTTAAGAACAATTTGTTTGATGAATATCCAAATCAATCTACGGAAAAATTTATAGATATTGAGAAAGAAATTGAAAGGAATAATTTGAATTTTCAAGAGAATGAATTATTCAATATTTTTTACACAAATTCATCACTATATAATTTTATAAATCTAATTCAATATAAAGATATTGATTTAGATGAGAATGATAATGTAGAAATAATTCCTTTTTTTGACAAGATAATTGCTGATGCAAATTTAGATTATGAAGAAGTTGAACCTGATCAACTATCTAATCAAAATATAATAATATTCCCTTCATCTAATGCTTATATAGATTTAAAATATATGTTATTTACAGAAATTAATATAGATAAGCAGCCGATACTATTAGTTGCTGACTCTGTAACATTATCAAACAAGCAACATCAAAATGAACTAAAAATTTTGCAATATATTTTTAAAGAAAATAGAATTGACCTAAAAATCTTTGTTAAGAAAAACATATTAAAAGAGACCTTTAGAGAAGCACTCATAACAATATTAAAAAAATATTGGGAAAGTGATAGTTTTAGAGAATTAATATTTTATGAAAATCCTGATTTAAATGCAGAAAAAACAACAATTACCCAAGGGGCTATTATAGAGGAAATTATAGAGCAATGCGAAATGGCAAAAGAAAATAACAATTTTTGTGATATTTTCCTTACTTCTCCCACTGGATCGGGTAAATCTATGTTATTTCAAATACCGGCAATTTACCTTGCACAAGAATATGGATTAATGACTATAGTTGTATCACCCCTAAAAGCTTTAATGTATGATCAGGTTTATGCTCTTAGAAAAAGAGGAATAGATTTTGTAGCTTACATAAATTCTGATATATCTCTATTTGAACGTGAAAAAACAATAGAAGATATAAAAAATGGCAAAGTATCAATTTTGTATTTATCTCCTGAATTATTATTGTCTTACGACATAAGAAATTTTATCGGAAATAGAAAGCATGGTTTGTTAGTTATAGATGAAGCACATTTGGTAACAACTTGGGGAAGAGATTTTAGGGTAGATTATTGGTATTTAGGCAATTATATAAAAAAGTTGAGAAAATATAGCAACTATTTATTCCCTGTATTAGCATTAACGGCTACTGCTGTTTATACGGGTAAAAATGATAATGTGTTTGAAACAGTAGAAACTTTAAATATGCAAACTCCAAGGTTGTATATTGGAAATATTAGAAGAAGTGAAATAAAGTTTGAAATTAATCACTTTGAGTATGAAAAGAATCAAATGAATCATGAATTGGCAAAAATGGAAAAGACCAAAGAGATTATAATGAGAAATATTGATAATGGTATCAAAACAATAGTTTATTTTCCATGGACTAATCAAATTAAATTAATGAAAGATGAATTGCCAGAGAAGTACAAAAGTAAAATTGGTATATATTTCGGTGATGTTGATAAGATAGAAAAACAAATTGTCATGGAGAAATTTTATAAAGGCGAGATATTAGCAGTACTTGCTACTAAAGCTTTTGGTATGGGAGTTGATATAAGCGATATTAAAATAATCTATCACCATGCTCCTTCAGGAAATTTATCGGATTATATACAAGAGATAGGAAGGGTCGCTCGTACTAAGGATATTGAAGGAAAAGCTATGGTCGATTTTTGTGTAAAAGATTTAAAATTTACTAAAATTCTTTATGGGCTATCTTCAATTAGACAGTATCAAGTAAAATTTGCATTACAAAAAATATGGGATTTATATACAAATAAAAAAAGTGAGAAATTTTTAGCATCTGTGGAAGACTTTGGATTTATTTTTAGTGATAAAGACATAAAAGAGAAATTAGAAAGTAAAGTAAAGAGTACTTTATTATTATTATTAGAGAGAGACCTTCATAAAAAATATGGATATTATGTTATTACAGTGAGACCTAAAAGTTTATATTCTACTGTTTTTGTTTGTGTGCCTGATTTGATAGAGAAAGAATTTCTTGCAAAATATGGTCAATTTTGTGAAAAAGTTAGTAATATTGAGCAAAATATAAGACAAGGACTGAGTGATGTAAAGACTTATGATATAGGTAATATTTTCAAAATTGAACTGGATAAAATATGGGGAAAATTTTTTAGTCAAGATAGTTTTCCAGTGGTAAAAAGAAAGTTTTTTGACAAAACTCTGTTTGAAGAATTTACTGAGGAAATTATTCCTAGATATAAACTAACAATTATATTAAAGTATTCTAAAGAGGATACAATACAAAGAATAAATGATTATTTTTCCACATTAGATAATACATTTAGAGAGCTTCAAGGGAAATATTTTACAAGAGGAAATTTAGAAAGTGCACTAAAAGTATATTTTAAAGACGAAATTCTAAGAAGAAGAATCACAAATTTGATTCTTAATTTATATACTTCTCCAAGTGAATGGGGGGAAACTGGGAGGAACTTACAATTTGATACTTTTATTCAGACCAAGAGAAACGATTATGGAGAAGAGGTATTTAGAATAGTAAATTCAGCATACCTTAGGGTAAAACACTTCGCAATTAGGAAGTTTAATATCATGTTTCTAAATGATAGTAAATTATTTAATAAGTACATCTCGGTTGATGATAGGGAAACCGAATTTCGCATAAAAATAGCATATTTATTGGAATCATTGATGTTAGGAAATTATGAAATTGTTGGTGGGCAACTCCTACAAATATTTATTCGGATAAATGACCCGTATAAAGTAAAACTTTTATCAGTATATCGGGATTACTCCAATGCTGTTTTACAAGATATTGATAATAGACACAAGGCTTCAGTAGCAATAATGGAGAAGTTTTTTACTTCCGGTACAAATAATAATGAAAGATGGAATTTTATAGAAGATTACTTTTTAGGAAGAGAAGTATGAAATTAGAAACTACAACTTTATGGGATTTTCCAACCCAAAATTATGGAGATAAACCACATGGAAATAACAAATATTCCGGTGTAACACCCGCATTTATTATCTGGAATTTAATTCAAAGGTATACTAAAGAAGGTGATTTAGTAGTAGATCCAATGTGTGGGAGTGGAACTACTATTGATGTTTGCAAAGAAGAGAATCGAAAAGTTTTAGGTTTTGATATAGTTCCTTACCGAGCAGATATAAAACAAGCAGATGCCAGAAAATTACCCTTAAATAATGAAATTGTAGATTTTGTTTTTATTGATTCTCCTTATTCAGATAATATAAAATACAATGAACATCCAGATAATATTGGTAATATTTCTTGTGAAAATCCTGTATTTTTTGAGGAGTTGGAAAAGGTTACCAAAGAAGCTTATAGAATTTTAAAGACCGAAAAGTATATAGCTTGGCTTATTGGAGATCAAGCCAAGAAGAAAAAATTTGTACCTGTGGGATTAAAATTATATTTTATTCTTGAAAAATATTTTAAACCGGTAGATATTATTTGTGTAACAAGACACAATCAATCCTCAAATACACCTATTTGGCATGAAAGAGCGAAGAGATATAATTTTTATCTGAGAGGATTTAAATATTTAATAATAATGCAAAAATTTAATGAAAAAAATTGCTAAATGTGTCAGAGTACGGTTGTACCAGCTCAATAATTCGGTAAATTTTTCTAACTTTTCTTAATGGGCTGATAAGTCCAGGTTCTCTGTGAAAACCAGAATCCGAAAGATTCGCAGAAATCGATAAAAATGCGAATTAAATAGATACCATTTTCTTAGAAAATTATTATTTTCCTTTAAATTAAATAAATAAAGAAGGTGTGCCAAATCAATAATTTGGTAACTTTTAGCGGAAAACCTATAGAGTCTAAGGAGTTTCTTAACCAGATGATTGAAATTTTAGGTATTATACTATTATTATAGACGTTATAAAGGAAGGCTTTGTAAAAGGGAAAATTAAACTATAGAAAAAATAGGATATGTCCCTATTTAAACTAAGAATTATACAATGGAACAGAGACCAAATCCTGTTTCACTATTTCAAGTCTATTTTAAAATAAAAAGCCGTTATTTGAAGAAGATAAAAGTTCTATTATTAAAATAATTTAAGAACAATTAACTTTTGTGGAATACTTGGGGTCAGGTCTTCACATTTGACATTCAAACTGTAATCCCCTAAAATTATCATATGGCCAGACCACTAAGAATCAATTTCGAAAATGCTGTCTATCACATTATCGCAAGAGGTAACAGAAAAGAGAAGATCTTTTATTCTGATGAGGATAAGAGACTCTTCCAGGTGAAGATGAATAAAACATTTCAAAAATTCTCACTTATCTGTTATGCCTACTGTCTGATGGATAACCACTATCATCTCTTTTTAAAAACACCCAAAGCAAATTTAAGTAAAGCCATACATTATCTTAATACCAGTTATGCCAATTATTTTTCTGCCAAGTACCGGCTTTCTGGACCATTGTTCCAAGGCCGCTATAAATCTATCTTAGTTGAACAAGACGAATATTCCCTTGTCTTATCCGCCTACCTCCACCTGAACCCTTACCGGGCACAAGTCAAAGACTGGCAAAGCTATCCGGCCAGCAGCTTACCTGATTACCTGGGAAAAAGAAAGCAACTGATAGAAAATCTGGATACTCAATTTATCTTACAACAGTTTCATCCTCAACTAACCCCTGCCCACAGATTGTACCTGCAATACCTAAATGATAATCTTGACCTAAAATATCCCAAAGAAGAAATAAGATATTCCATAGCATTAGGTTCTGAAACCTTCCTCAAGAAAATAGAGCAACACATCTCTTCTTATGGAAGAAATAGAGAAATCCAGGCAACTCATTTAGTCTCTCAATTTTCTTCTGAAAAGATAATTGACCAGATCAGGCAAACTTTCCAGATCTCTCAAGAAGAAGTCTTTCTTAAGAAAAGAGGGAACATATATAGACTAGTAGCCCTTTATCTGATCAAAAATAATACTTCATTATCCCTAAAAGAAATAGGAAAGATATTTTCCATGGATTACACAGTAGTATCCCAGGCAGCCAGACGCTTTGAAGAAAGAATATCTAAAGATAAGAGGTTAAAAAAGAAAGTGGAGGCTATTTTAAGAAACCAAAAGACAGAAATGTCAAATGTGAAGACCTGACCCCTACTACTACTACCGAAAAAAAGCAGGATTTTTTTAAACTAATATAGTATAATATTAATAGAATATGATGATAGCTATAAGCCCTAAAGTAGACCGATAAGCTCAACAGTAGTGGGGTAGAGAGAGGGGGGGATAAAATCAAATAGAAATCTAAATTTTTCTCTTCAGCTCTTCAGCATCTCAGTATTTCAGTAGGTGAGTTCCACTAAAAGATTAAATAGAAGACAGTCAGGGACTATACCCTAAAGGGGGTGAAAAAGAGGGAAAAGTTCTCGGAGAATAACGGTAACGGAGTATTAAATCTTATCAGGGGGGGTGATATCAAGATTTAAGAAATATAAATTAACTGATGATTTTCCGAATCAGGATACCTGTAATTTTAAATTATGGTTCCTGGTCGATAGGGTATGACGGGAAACGGTTATGCCTCCCATTACGGAAAGGAAAATTTAATCGAAGGTTAAATTTATCATTCTTTTAAGAGGAGGTATTAAGGTTTAATGAAAATATTAATTTTAGACCTGTTAAAATGTACCGGCTGTTGTGCCTGTGAATATGCCTGTTCCTTTCAACACACCGGGGTTTTTAATCCCCTAAATTCGAGGATAGAAGTTAACATTTTTCTCGAAGACCTTAGTTTTGTTCCTACTTTATGTCTCCAATGTGAAAAAGCTTACTGTGCAGAAGTATGTCCCACCTCAGCCCTTACTAAAAATGACCAGACCGGCGTAGTAGATTTCGATAAAGACCGGTGTATCGGCTGTAAGCAATGTATTGTTGCCTGCCCCTGGGGTTCAGTAAAACTAAATCATAAGGGAAAAGAGATAATTAAATGCGATAATTGTGCGGGAGACCCGGCTTGTGTAAAAGTATGTAGTGCAAAAGCTCTTACTTTTGAAGAGGTTGAGGATGTGGTTCTGGCTAAACAAAAAAGGACTGCTGTTTTGCTTAAAGAAATTGGCAAAGACCTGGCCAAGGGGGTGAGTTCCTGATGATTAAAGGAGGATTTCAAGGGAAAGTTTTAAGAGTAAATCTTACCAGTGGGGAAATAAGAGTAGAAGACCTGAAGGAAGAGTGGGCGGAAAAATTTATTGGGGGAAGAGGGTATGGTACTAAAATTATGTATGATGAGGTCGACCCCACGATAGACCCATTGTCTGAAAAAAATAAAGTGATTATTGCTACGGGTCCACTGGGAGGGACCTTTGCCCCCTCTTCGGGTAGGACGATGGTGATTACCAAAGGTCCTCTTACTGGAACCATTGCCTGTTCTAATGCCGGCGGTTATTTTGGTCCCGCTTTAAAACAAGCCGGTTTTGATCTGGTGATCATTGAAGGGAAAGCTAAAGAACCGGTTTATTTGTGGATATACAAAGGGATAACAGAATTAAGACCGGCTACAGATCTCTGGGGAAAATTAGTTGATGAAACGGATAAGCTATTAAGAGAGAAGACTCATCCTCAGGCTGAGACTATGGAGATAGGACCAGCGGGAGAGAAGCAATCTCTTTTGGCTAATGTAATGTTTAACGGTCATAGAGCAGCAGGGAGGACCGGGGTAGGAGCGGTTTTGGGCAGTAAAAATTTTAAAGGGATAGCCGTAAGAGGTAATCAAGAGGTAAAGGTAGCTGAGCCAGAAGAATTTAGAGAGGCAGTTACCAAAACCAGAGAAATATTGAGTAAAGATGCCTTCTCCGGTGGTGGGGCGGCAATGTTGGGAACGGCCATGTTGGTAAATGTCTTAAACAGTATCGGGGCCTTTCCCACAAAAAATTCTCAGGATGCTTATTTCCCGGAGGCAGAGAAGATTAGCGGTGAGACTTTGAGAGAGAGAAATCTGCTTAGAAACGAAGCTTGCTCCTCCTGTCCCATTGGCTGCGGTAGAGTTACTGAGATTAAAGAGGGGAAATATAAAGGAGCGCAGGGAGGAGGTCCTGAATACGAATCAGTTTGGTCCTTAGGGGCGATGTGTGGTATCTCTGACCTTGATGCGGTGCTGATGGCTAATTATCTTTGCGACAAATACGGGATGGACACTATTTCGGCGGGGGTTACCGTGGCTTGTGCTATGGAACTTTATGAAAAAGGATATCTACCCAAAGAAGATGCTCCTTTCCCTTTAACTTTTGGCTCTGGAGAGGCCGTAGTGGAAGCCATAAAATTGATGGGTGAACAAAAAGAGAAATTAGGTAAACTTTTAGCCCAGGGCTCCTATAGATTAGCCGAATATTATAAACATCCCGAACTTTCTATGAGTGCGAAAAAACAAGAATTCCCTGCTTATGACCCGAGAGGGGTAAAGGGGATTGGTTTACAATTTGCTACCAGTAATCGCGGGGCCTGTCACGTGAGAGGATACACTATCGCCGCCGAGGTATTATCGGGGGCAGTGGATCGTTTAAAATACGAAGGCAAAGCTGAATTAGTAAAGACTTTTCAAGATTTAACTGCAGCCTTAGATTCTACTGGCATCTGCCTCTTTACCACTTTTGGCCTGGGTGGAGGAGATATTGCTTTGCTCCTCTCTACAGCCACGGGATTTCAAGTGGGAGAAAAGGAATTTATGCAAATTGGAGAGAGAATCTGGAATCTAGAAAGATTATTTAATCTTAGGGCCGGGTTCTCAAGAAAAGATGACACTCTCCCTCCCAGGATTTTGAAGGAGCCTATCAAGAGTGGTCCTTCTAAAGGGGAGATAGAGGAATTAGATAAGATGCTTGCTGATTATTATAAGGTAAGAGGCTGGGATAATGATGGTGTTCCTGGCGAGGGGAAATTAAAAGAACTAGAACTTGTGGTGGATTAAGATGAAATATCTGATTATCGGGGCAAGTGCGGCGGGTTTATCCGCCGCACAGAGAATAAGAGAACTGGATAGAGAAGGAGAAATAACCGTCTTATCGGAGGAACAATCTTCACCTTACAGCAAAATGTCTCTCCCTTACCTTTTATCCGGGGAATGTAGTCAGGAAGAATATTTATATTTAGGGATACCAAAAGGGATAGAATTATTATTAAATAAAAAAGTAGTTGCTTTAAGAGAAGATCGGAGGATAGTAGAGGTAGAGAGCGGAGAGGAATTTTCCTATGATAGGCTACTTATTGCTACTGGTGCTCGTCCCTATATTCCTGAGGTAGAAAAGAAAGGCTCGCCTCTTCTACTTACTATAAGAAATTTGGAAGATATATTCAAACTTAAAGAAAGGATCAAAAATGCTAAAGAGAAGAAAGTTTTACTAGCAGGGGCTGGCTTGGTGAATTGTGAGATAGCTGATGCCCTTTGGAAGATAGGAATCCCTTCTGTGTTAATAGTTCGTTCCCCTAGGATTTTATCTCAAATTTTGGATGAAGAAGGGTCAAGAGTGATAGAAAGTTGTGCTAAAGAAAAAGGGATAGAATTACTGACTGGTGAGAATATTAAAAAAATTGAAGAAAAAGAGGGCATAACTTATGCGATTCTTGAATCCGGAAAAATTCTGAAAGGTAGTTGTGTAGTCTTTGGTAAAGGAGTACAGCCTGCTGTTGACTTTCTAAAAGATACGGGAATAAAAATAGGCCAAGGGATAGAGGTTAATGAGTACTTGCAAACCTCCGTGGAAGATGTTTATGCTGCTGGTGATGTTACCGAAAGTAGGGATTTGCTGTATGAAGATTTGAGGGGGCATGCCTTATGGCCAGTGGCGGTGGAACAGGGGAAAATTGCCGGGGCGAATATGGCTGGTGGTAAGATAGCATACCCGGCAGAAGTTTCCCGAAATATCCTTACTATCTTTGGAAAAATGGTTTTTACCGGAGGTCTCAGCACCGAGGATGAGTTTGAAGTATATCAGGAACATTTTGCCGGAGAATACCGAAAAATCTTGGTTCGTGATAACAGGCTGGTAGGTTTTATCTTTATCGGGGCAGTAGATAATCCGGGTGTCTACCTTTTTATGCTAAAAAACCAGATAGAGGTAAACGGAAAAATAAACTTGCTGCTAAAAGGGGCGATTACTTATCCGGCAATTTATCCTTCTTTAAGAAATATGGTCTTTTAAAAGAGAAAGAAGAAAGGGAATAATGGTTTAATGCTGGTAAAAGTAAAAGCTTATGCTTATTTAAGGGAAGTGCTGGGAGGAGAGATAAAGGTAGAGCTACCAGAAGGGGCGGTCTTAAAAGATCTCCTCTCCTCCCTTTATTTACCGCCGGCGGGAGTAGAGGCGCTAATAGATAGAGCCTCAGGAGAGATTAAACCTACTATCCTTATCTTGAAAAATGGGCGGAATGTCCGTTTTTTAGAGGGACTTCTTACTAAATTGGAAGACGGTGATGAAGTGAGCATCTTTCCTCCTTTAGGTGGGGGATAATTTATTATTCAGGCGGGGGAAAGTTAATCTGCTATTATAGCATAGTAGGGTTTATAGTTATCCGCATTAATCTCCGTTACTCTTTCCGGTTTAAAGAATTAATTTTTCTCCTTTATTAGATATTTTTGAAAAAGAAAGATTTTTGAATATATATAAGGTATATAGTATAATAGACCATCAATTAACCTTTCTTCCCGCCTATCCTCCACCTTTAAAAGGAGGAGGGGGAGTGGAGGTGGAGCGAAAAAAAGGAAAATTCCTGAGCCCTACTATTCTATTATATTTATATTTAAGGAGCAAGATACCCACCTATGAAGGCAAAGATCTCCGAAGCTTACCAAAAGTTAATAATCGATACCGGACGAGAATTATGTCAGCAAAATTTAACTATCGGGACCTGGGGGAATATCAGTGCTCTGGATCCCGATACGGATTTAATTTATATCAAACCCAGTGGTATGGAGTATAATAAGATAGAAACCAGAGACATAGTAGTCTTAGATAAGCAAGGGAAAATGGTGGAGGGTTTTAGAAAACCTTCTATGGAGACCTTGATGCATCTGGCTATCTATAAGGCTCGTGATGATGTACGAGCGATAATTCACTACCATCCTATTTACTCCAGTGCTTTGGCGGTAACCGGAGTTAGCCTCCCGGCTATCAGTGAGGACTTTGTACAATTAGTGGGGGATAAAGTAGTATGTGCCGCCTATGCCTTACCCGGTTCGGAAGAACTGGCTAAAAATACCCTGAGTGCTTTAGGAAAAAGGAAGGCAGTATTTCTGCTTAATCACGGAACTCTTGCGGTAGGCAGGGATATGAAAGAGGCGCTGAAGGTCTGTGAGGTAGTAGAGAAAACCGCTCATATTTATATTTTGAGTAAAAAGGTAGGAAAATGCCGAATCATCCCCGAAGAAGAGATTCGGAAAATTCAGGATTTAGCCAAAAATTATCCAGAAAAGTTGCCAGACGGTTAAGTTAATAAAGCCAATAAATTAAAATAGAAAAATAAAATTATTTTGAGCCTCTCTTCTTCTTTTTGGTCTTTTTACAGGAGGGATGGATGAGGGATGTGGAGAAAAATAAAGAACAGCTTATAAATGAATTAGCAAAATTGCGTCAGCAAGTTACTGAATTGAAGAAATTTGAGATTAAACAACAAGAAGTGGAAAAAAATCTACGAGAAACTGAAGAGAAATACCGTACCCTCTTGGAAAATATACCGGCGGCATATTACCGGACAGATAGAGAGGGGAATATGCGGTTGATAAATCCTCCCGGAGCTGAATTACTGGGTTACAATTCTCCCGAAGAGATTATTGGGAAAAACCTAGCTAAAGATTTATATTATCTTCCGGAAGATAGAAAGATATTTATAGAGGAACTGAATAAGAGAAAAGGAAAGGTCGAGAACTATGAAGCAACCTTGAAAAGAAAAGATGGCACTCCGGTCATTGTCTCTACTTCCAGTCATTACTATTATGATAAAGAAGGGAATATTGCCGGGGTAGAAGGCATCTTTGTAGATATTACTGAGCGTAAAGAGGCGGAAAAACTACAGCAGGTCCTCTACCATATTTCCCGAGCCGCTAATTCTCCTATCTCTTTAGACCAGCTTTATAGCACTATCCATCAAGAACTAAGTAGTATTATCGATACTACCAATTTTTATATCGCTTTACGGGAGGAGAAGGAAGGCCAGATCTATTTCCCCTATAATGTCGATAGTAGCAAACCATTCCATCTCCCCCGAAGTATTAATCATCCTTCTCTGATTGCCGAGGTCGTAAGGACCGGAAAACCCCTCTTAGTTACCCGTGAAATAATCCAAAAGGAGAAGACTTTAGAGAAATTTAAAGCCTGGTTTGGTAATTCTTGTCGTCAGGTCTGGTTAGGAGTCCCTTTAAAGATAGAAGATAAGACTATGGGGACTATCGTCTTACAGAGTTACACCAACCCGGACCTCTATTCGGAAAAAGATATTCAGCTTTTAGAATTTGTCTCCTCTCAGGTGGCTATTGCCCTGGAGAGAAAAATAAGGGAGGAGGAGCTAAAAAAATTAGCTTATTATGATGTCCTCACGGGGGCCTATAACAGAGGGGTTAGTTTAGAGCTTCTTCAAAGACAGATGAATTTATCTAAAAGAAATAAATCCCTCTTATTATTAGCTTACATTGATTTAGATAATTTAAAAGATATCAATGATAAATTTGGCCACAAAGAAGGGGACCAGGTGCTCATCCAGGTGGTAAAACTTTTTAAATCCACTTTAAGAGAGGTAGATATTATCTGTCGTCTGGGAGGAGATGAGTTCCTCCTTATTTTTCCTGAGACTTCTCCTGCTGAGGCCCCTTTGATCCAGGAAAGGTTAAGCAATAATTTAGAGAAATTAAATCAAGAATTAGTCAAACCCTATAGCATAGATTTCAGTATCGGTTTTTCTTACTATAATCCCGCCCATCCCCTCTCCCTCGATAAATTAATCCACTTAGCTGACCAGAGTATGTATATGCATAAAGAGAAGAAGAGAAAAAATTAGGTAAGCAGACCCTTAAATAGACTCAGGCTTGACTAAAAGTTTATAAGTTTCTGGTTTTCGGTCCAGCAGGGCGTTAGTGCCCGGGACAATCTCTTTATTTCGAGAAAGTGAGAGACCGAGTGAGGAAAGGCAGGCTTGCTCAGTTTTAGCCAGGCAAGAGGCTAATATCTGTCCGGAAGGCGAAGTTATCAGACTATGGCCGGTTGCCGGCTGGCTGATAGAGTTGGCGCAAACTACGAAGATTTTATTTTCTGCCCCTCTCGTGCGGCAAATATTTATCTGTCTATCCCCGCTAAATTTACTGGGCCAGATAATCATATCTGCACCTTTAAGGGTCAGGACGCGGGCAATTTCAGGGAATAAACCTTCATAGCCCATCATTACTCCTATATAACCATAAGAAGTTTTAAATACCGGAAGCCCTAAATTACCAGGGGTGAAGAGATTATTTTCGGTTCTTTCTAAATGAGTTTTGCGATATTTCCCCCGAACTTTACTTCCTTCTATCAGAAAAGTAGTTTTATAATAAGACTCCCCGACCTTTTCTACGAGCGGAATAGCACAGAGTAAATCCCTATCTTTGGTTAGCTGTTTAATTTTTCTGACTATTTCTTCCCCTTTCTCCGGGAAGATAAAGTCACTCTCCGGGAAGACTATAAGATTAGCCCCTTGTTCTGCTAGATGATTGATAAAGAATTCTAGCTTTTGCCCATACTTTTTAAAATCCGCTTCGCCTTCTTCTATTGCTATTTGTACCACCGCCGCCCAGGGATTTAGATTTTGAGGGTCAGGGTTTTTCCCCCTTATGGAATAGCTTATAGAATAGAAAGGTAAGCTATCTGTAGGCTGAACCAGTTCAGTATAAAGTTCCGGCCTGCGGTCATCAATGATGTTTATTTGTTGGTCGACCGTTTTATCTATATCTATAGCTTGGTCCAGGGGAATTTCGAAATAGAGTATCTCTTCTCGATAAGGAGAGGCAATTTTAGCTATCTGGCCGTCCGGAGAAAAGATAGCACTTTTCCCGCAGTACCATACCGTCTTGGCCTCCCTCCCTACTTTGTTAGCGGCGATGATCCAGACCCGATTTTCTAAAGCCCGGGTAGGAAGCATATATTCTACTTGAGGATTGCTGATGCTTTCTTCTTCTAATCCTGAGGTGACCAGATTGGTCAGGTCGATTAAAAGGTTTGCCCCTTGTAGAGCTAAACTACGAACTATTTCAGGGAGTCGTCCATCCGCGCAGATAAACATCCCTACTTTTCCCAACTCCGTTTCCCATACCGGATACTGTGTGCCGGAGCTAAACCAGTGGGTATCAAAATGCCAGAGGAAAGATTTTCGAGAGCGACCGACCTCTTGCCCCTCAGGGCTGATCAGTAAAGCAGAATTGCAAAGGATATTTTTAGAGGCAACAGTTTCCGCTATTCCTAAAGCGAGGTAACATTTATATAATTTAGCCCTTTCTTTAATTTCCGCGATTAAATCCTCCGTTGATTGCTGGAATTCGAGGGGATTTTTCACTATTAAGGGAGAAAGATAATAGGCGGGGTAGACACATTCTGGTAAGACCATTAACTGAGGGTTTAAAGCTGCGGCCCGGTCGATCATTCTTAAAATATTTTCTTTATTTTCGGATCTAGCGCTATACTCCCGAGCACTTACTTGCAGACAAGCTACTTTTAAGGAGCTAATCATTGGGGAAATTTCTCCTTCCTTTATTATCCCTTTATTTATTACTGTTACTTCTTCTATTTTCTATAAAAATCTTAAAATTCCTGCTATAATTATAACAAAAACTATGGTAGTTTTATACTTAATTTACCCTTAGGCCCTTAGAATTTTAGAAAAATACTTATTTGTATTCTTCGGGGGAGGAAGGAAGACAAAAGATAGCTTAAGATGTTAGAAGGCAAATTAGTAAATTTAAGGCCGATAGAGAAGAAAGATTTAGAAGAGATGATGAAGTGGATAAACGACCAGGAAGTTACTCACTATTTATCTAACTTTCTGTACCCTATATCGCAGGCTGACGAAGAAGAATTTTTGGAAAGAATGATGAGGCACAAGGATACTGAAAAAGATCTGGTTATAGAGACCAAAGCCAGGAGCTATTTAGGTCAGATCAGTTTACGTAAAATTGACCGGAAGAATAAAGATGCAGAATTGGGGATTGTAATTGGCCATAAAGACTACTGGGATAAGGGTTATGGCACTGATGCTATAAAGACCTTACTCCGCTATGCCTTTGGTCAGCTGAATTTGTCAAAAGTATATCTTCAAGTCTTTGAATACAATCAGCGAGGGATCCACTGTTACAAGAAATGTGGATTTAAAGAAGAGGATAGATTAAAAAAAGAGCAATTTTATGACGGGAAATATTATGATGTAATCCTTATGGAAGTGCGAAAAGAGGAGTTTGAAAAGATGGATAAGTAACTTTCCTTCCCGCGCTTAGGATAAATTTAACTTGAGGCTGGATACTTTCTTTAAAAAAAATTTTTAAAACTGGCTAAAAGATGATAAAATTAAATTAAACAAGATAGGAGAAGGATAAGGTAATTTTTAATGAATCTTTTCCCCGATTATGAAAAAAAGAGCGTTGACCTAAATAATAGCGCCCCTCATATTAGTACTCGGACTGGTAGTGGCAGTAGTGCGAACACCCCTCTTGCCGAGAGAGTAAGACCAGAAAGATTAGGGGATTTTTTAGGGCAGGAGAAGATTATTGCCCCCGGAAAACCTCTGCGTCAGGCGATTGAAAAAGATGAATTGCAGTCCATTATCCTCTGGGGTCCGCCCGGTTCGGGAAAGACCACTTTAGCCCGAATTATCGCTAAAAAGACTAAAGCCCATTTTGTCCCCTTCAGTGCGGCAATCTCCGGGGTGCCAGCCTTAAGGAAGATTATTAAAGAAGCCCAGGAACGCCGAAAATATCAGCAACAGAGAACCATATTATTCGTCGATGAAATTCATCGCTTTAACAAGGCTCAGCAGGATGCCTTTTTACCCTATGTGGAAGATGGGACTATAATTTTAATTGGTGCCACCACCGAAAATCCTTCCTTTGAGGTGATTTCGCCTCTCTTATCCCGCTCCACGGTCTATGTATTAGAACCTTTATCGACTGACGACTTGAAAAAAATTTTGGAACGGGCTTTAGGGGACGAAGAAAAAGGTCTGGGAAAATATAAGGCAAGGTTAGAACCAGAAGTTCTGGATTTTATTATCGACCTTGCCTATGGAGATGCCCGCATAGCCTTAAATATTCTGGAATTTGCAGTGGTGGCTACCCCACCTACCGCTCAGGGTATAAGAGTGATAAGTTTAAAGGTAGTAGAAGAAGTAGTCCAGAAGAGATGCCTGCGCTATGATAAAAGTGGAGAAGAACATTATAATATTATCTCCGCCCTCCATAAAAGTATGCGGGACTCTGACCCTGATGCGGCGATTTACTGGGTTGCCCGAATGTTGGAAGCCGGAGAGGACCCTCTTTATGTGGCTCGTCGGCTGGTGAGATTTGCCTCCGAGGATATCGGGAATGCCGACCCCCAGGCTTTACCCCTTACCGTGGCGGCGATGCAAGCCGTCCATTTTCTGGGGATGCCCGAGGGTAATCTGGCTTTAACCCAGGCGGCTACTTATTTAGCCTGTGCCCCGAAAAGTAATGCCCTTTACCGCGGTTATCAGCTGGCGCAAGAGGATATTAAGAGATGGGGACCGCTACCCGTCCCCTTAGTTATTCGTAATGCCCCTACCTCTTTAATGAAAGACCTCGGTTATGGTAAGGATTATAAATATGCCCATCATTTTGCCGGAGGTTATGTGGTGCAAGAACACCTCCCTCGGGAATTAAAAGGGAGAAAATATTATTTTCCCACCGATAGGGGGGCGGAGAAAGAGATTAAGGAAAGGTTAGAAAGATTAAAAACCCAATACCAGAAGCGAAAGGAGAGCCAGAGAGAGCCAGGGAGAGGATTAGGGAGAGGGTTAGAGTGAGGGGGGAGAGAATTGAAAAATATAGAATTATCCCGTATCTTTGCCCAGATTGCCGAGATCTTAAAGATTAAAGAAGAAAATCCTTTTAAGATCAGGGCTTATGAAAAGGTGGCTTTAATTTTAGAGAATCTGCCGGTGGATATAGAGACCATTTACCGCCAGGGGGGATTAAATAATATTCCCGGGGTGGGGGAGAGTATCGCCCAGAAGATTGAAGAGTATTTGACTACCGGTAAAATTTCCTATTATGAAGAGCTGAAGGCGAGTGTCCCCGCGGGAGTAATCGAACTTTTGGATATCCCTGAGGTAGGACCCAAGACGGCTAAACTACTCTACGAACAGCTAAACATTGATAGCCTCGAAAAATTAGAAGAAGTGGTGAGACAGCAGCGAGTTAGAAATTTACCCGGGATGGGGGAGAAGTCGGAAAATAATATTTTAAGAGGGATAGAATTATATAAAAGACAAAAAGAGAGATTTCTTTTAGGTCGGGCTCTCCCTTTAGCGGAAGAGATTATAGGAAGTTTAAGTAAATTAAAAGAGGTAGATAAAATAAATTATGCCGGGAGCTTAAGGCGGAAGAAAGAGACTATCGGGGATATTGATATCCTGGTAACCTCCCAGAAGCCAGAAAGGATAATGCAGACCTTTGTCTCTTTGCCTCAGGTTAGAGAGGTTTTAGCCGAAGGACCGACCAAATCCAGTGTGCTTACCCGGGAGGATATCCATGTAGATGTAAGGGTAGTAGAACCCAGAAGTTTTGGGGCGGCTCTACAGTATTTTACCGGCTCCAAAGCCCACAACATCAAGTTAAGAGAGTTAGCGGTAAGGAGAGGTTTAAAGATTAATGAGTATGGGGTCTTTGAGACTAAGACGGGAGAGAGAATTGCCGGCGAGGAAGAAGAGGAGGTCTACCGGATTTTAGATCTGTCCTTTATCCCTCCCGAATTGAGAGAAGACCGGGGAGAGATTGAAGCTGCCCAGCAGAATAGATTGCCACAACTGGTCGAGTCTTCGCAAATTAAAGGTGATTTGCACCTGCATACCAAGTGGAGTGATGGGGCACATACTATCCGACAGATGGCGGAAGAGGCGAAAAAGAAGGGTTATGATTATCTGGCTATTACCGACCATTCTCAATCCTTAAAGTTTGCCGGCGGTTTAACGGAGGAACGGCTGAAAGAACAGATAGAAGAAGTTAAGAAATTGGATCAGGAGTTAGAAGGTATTACTCTTTTAGCCGGGATAGAGGTAGATATAAAATCTGACGGTAGCTTAGATTTTTCTGATGAAATCTTAAGCAGATTAGATATAGTAATAGCGGCTATCCACTCGGGCTTTAAACAAGAGAGTAAGGTGCTCACCGAGAGGATAGTTAAGGCGATGCAAAATAAATTTGTCCATATTATTGCCCATCCTACCGGACGCTTGCTTGGCTATCGGGAGCCTTACCAGTTAGATATGGAGAGAATAATCGAGGTAGCGGCAGACACCAGGACTATTTTAGAACTGAACGCCCAGCCTGAAAGGCTGGACCTGAGTGACGTCTATTGTCGGAGGGCTAAAGAGCAGGGGGTTCAGCTCTCTATCGGGACCGACGCCCATAGTCGGGAGGGATTAGCGGTAATGGAGCTGGGAGTGGCTACTGCCCGCCGAGGGTGGCTTGAAGAAAAAGATGTAGTAAATACGCTCCCCCTCGCCAAACTAATAGAGAGGTTAAAGAATAAATAGAATAAATAAGATAAGGATCAAGGGCGATGACGGCAGAGAAAGAGAAAGAAAAAGAAAAAGAGACAGAAGAAGAAAAAGAAAGCGAAAACCGGGTTTTAAAGATAACTGAGGCGCAAATCAAAAAATATCAACCTCTGGTAAAGAATATTGCCTACCAATTCCAGAATTCGGGAGAACCCTTAGAAGATTTAAACCAGGTGGGTTATATCGGCTTAATTAATGCCCTGCATCTTTATAATCCCCGGCGAGGGGTAAAGTTTGAAACCTATGCCTCCTGGCTTATCGCCGGAGAAATGAGGCATTATATTAGAGATAAATATCAAGTTATCCGAATTCCTCATTGGATAACCGAATTGAATAAAAAAATAGATCAGTATATAGTAAACTATAAGAGAGAAAATGATGATCAAGTTCCTTCTTTGAAAAACATTGCCCGGGAGTTTAATCTTACCGAAGAGGGGGTTAAAGAGGTATTAAAAGCCCGAGAGGTAGTCCATACCGTTTCTCTCGACCAGGATAGTCGTCAGCACGATTGTAAGGAATATCCGGTTCTGGAAAAGATAAAAAATGACCATTACCGAAGTTTTAAATTACCTATCGAAGACCTGATTACCTTAGAACTTGCCCTGGGTAAATTAAAAGATTTACAACGCAAAGTAGTTGATTATATTTTTATGAAAGACCTTACCCAGGCTAAAACTGCTGAAAAACTGTCCATTTCTCAAAGGCAAGTTTCCCGGATAAAAAAAGAAGCCTTAGAGATATTAAAAAAAGAACTGGAAGATAAGCCACAGTAAATAGTAAAAATATGGCCAGATAAAGGATGAAAAAGTGCTGAAAAAAAAGGTAGTAGCAAAATACTTGAATGGAGAAATTATAAAGGGCTGGGTAGAAGAATTTTCCCCGGAAAAGGGGTCCTTTATTTTTTTCCCTCTTATTGAATACAGCCAAGAAGAGAAGATGGAAATCAAATTTTCTTCTCTTAAGGCAGTATTTTTTGTAAAAGACTTTGTGGGGAATAAGAATTATAAAAAAGTTAGAACCTTTGATGTGGAACTTAAGATAACCCCCAGCCAAAGGAAGTTAATTGTGAATTTTTTAGATGGCGAGTGTTTATACGGGACTACTTATAATTACGGTAGATATAAAGAAGGATTTTTTGTCTTTCCTCTTGATCCGAAAGATAACAACGAAAGGATCTTTGTAGTCCATAAAGCTGTAAAGAGTGTCCATTTAATGAAAATCGAAATCTAAGAAGAGAGCAGAAAAATTCCCTGAACGTCCCATTAGACTTATATAGATGAATCTGTTAGCGGTGAGGGCAATAAAGATTGACCAGTCCAAATGGGTAGCACTTTGTCGGCTCAGTCAGCCTCCCCCAACCAACCCTGCCGTCTCTTCAGGCGGGAAAGAAAAGAAATAGCCCCTCTAATCGGGTAAATTAAAAAACTTGCAACTTTTTTAATTTATGTCTAAAATTTAACTTATGTCTAAAATCTCCCGGAATAGGGAATAATATAATATAGACAAGAAAGTATAAGGGGGGGGTGAGTGCTTATGACCGTCAAACTGCCAGTTTTTTTAAAAGTAATTTTAATTATCTATCATTGAAGAATAACTGGTTAACCGTTAACCGAATAACCGGCAAACTAATAACTGGTTAAATAAATTAAAAGGAGAAATTTAAAATGTACAATTTTAGAAAAAACCACAAAGGTTTTACCTTAATCGAATTGATGGTGGTAGTCGCCATCATCGGCGTCTTAGCCCTCCTGGGGTTGAGGGTCTACACTGGCCAGCAGGAAAAGGCTAAGAATTCAGTTGTGAAGGCAAATGTAGGGACAATTCAGACTTTGATACAGTCAGAATTGGCTGATACAGCAGTTTCTGATATTGATTTAAATGCTGATATATTTGCAAAATCTGGTATTCATAATCCATTTACTGGTGATCCACAGGAAACAAACGGAGACGGCTCAACCATAGGAACAGTCCAAGCAACTGTCCAAGACTTTGATGATGATGGGACGGATGATGGTTACACTATTAACGGTGTTGCCGGTGATGGAAACCCTGTATATGATACAAACTTAGAAGCGCATAAATAATCTTACATCACAAGAGTAAGCCCTTCTGATTTTAATCATAAAGGGAGGGGTCAGGTCTTCACATTTGACATTTCTTCAGGAAAATGTCAAATGTGAAGACCTGACCCCTAACACCATAGACCCCTAACACCATATGATGAGTATAAAAAATATTTCCTCGAAGATTATCTTATATGCCTTAATTTTTTTAATCATCCTCAGTCCCTTTTTAGTCTACAAATATGTAGATTATTTTCGGGCTAACCAGGAGCTGTGGGTAAAGTTAATTTCTTTTTTTATTTTATTTTTAGTCTTAGCCAAAATTATTCGGGGGGAAAGTATAGCTTTAAGCAGAGACCAATTATCCCTTTTATTAATCATCTTTTTTCTTTACCTTTCTTTATCTCTTCTCTACAGTTCCAGCCGCCTGTTGAGTTTAAAATTCCTCTTTCTCTTTTTCTGTTATATCTCCCTCTCTTTACTTGCTATTAATTTAACAGTAAATAATAAAAATGAGCTTATAATCAAGATTTTTATTATCTCTGCCTTTTTGATTAGCAGTTATACTATCCTTCATTATTACGGATTAATTCGCTACTTCGCCGAGTTTGGACCGATTTTCTCCCCGATTGGCCAGAAAAACTGGACCTCCAATTTCCTGGCTTTAGTTTTGCCATCCACCTTTGCCTTTTATTTATTAGAAGAAGCGGAGAATAAGTTTAAAAGATATTTTTATGCTATTACCACTATTATTATCTATACTACTATCCTCATCTGCCAGAGCCGGGGGATATGGATAAGTATCTTATTAACTCTCCCTCTGGCTTTCTTACTGATAAAGAAGGCTAAGTTAACCCCGATATTTATTAAGAACCGCAAAAATTTACGGTATTTATTGCTTATCTTAATAGTAATTACCGTCATCTACTCTACGGAGAACCCTCTGAATAAAAGTCCTTTAACGATTCCCGAAAGGGCTTTTTCCGTTTTCGAACGAGAAGATGCCTCTATTAATATGCGGCTGATTATGCTCGGTTCCTCACTAAAGATGATTCAAGCTCGTCCGCTCGGAGGGTTTGGTCTGGGGACTTTTAATCTGAACTATCCTCCTTATCAAGTCCTCTATCTACAGGAAAAGCCGGGAATGATTAAATACCTCAGCGACCAAAATGTTTTAGAAGCCCACAATGAATATGCTCAATTTGCTGCCGAAATTGGACTTGCCGGACTGCTGTTATTTTTAATAATCATACTCTTTCTTTATAAGCAGAGCCGGGATTATTTAAGGGCAAAAGAGATAGAACCAGAAAAGAAGATGATAAAGCTGGGATGGTTTTTAGGGCTAAATATTTTTTTAATCCACTGCTTATTTACCTTCCCTTTCCATGTCCCTTTTTTGGGTGCCTCTTTCTTTCTGTGGCTGGGTTTAGCTAATTCTTCTCCCTTAGATAATAAGGAGGATAAGAAAGAGGTAGCTCCTGACCTTGTTATTCATCTTGATTTAAGAAAAACAGTAAAAACTTTTTCACTGGCTGGTTTAATTCTTATTTTGGTGGTTAGTGCCTATCTGTTTGTTATTGAACCTTATCTTGCTACTGTGTATTCTTTTCGAGGGCAAGTAGCTACTCTGGTGGATAAGGATTTAGACCAAGCCATTAATTATTTCGAAAAGGCGGTTAGCCTGGACCCTAATAATGGTAGAATATGGTTACACTTAGGGGCAACCTATTTTAATGCCAATTTTCCAGAGGAGGCTTTGGTAGCTTTAGAACAGGCTAAAAAATATTATAGTGATAAGAATATCTATCGCAATATGGCTTTAGGTTATAGCCAGCTTGGGAAGAAGGAAGAGGCTATCACTAGGTTAGAGAAAGCGCTATATCTATACCCCCATTATATTAGGGCTTATCATGACCTGGCATCCTTATATGTGGATGAGGGAGAATACCAAAAGGCGATTGAGCAGTGGGAGAGAGCGATTAAGCTGGGATTGGATTTTGAGGAAAAACCTATCTTTTTGTATTATATCGGTATAGCCTGGCAGCGAATGGGTGAAAGCGAGCAAGC
Source organism: Candidatus Immundihabitans aquiphilus (assembly GCA_002383355.1). Taxonomy (GTDB): domain Bacteria; phylum Atribacterota; class Phoenicimicrobiia; order Phoenicimicrobiales; family Phoenicimicrobiaceae; genus Immundihabitans; species Immundihabitans aquiphilus. The sequence goes on from DFYM01000011.1 coordinate 25,722, forward strand.
CTATAATTATTTTTTAAAGGCTCTTATAGAAGCACCGGATGGTAGTCCGCTAAAAGAGGAGATAGAGGAAGAAATACAAAAGATTGATGTAAAGTAAGTTGGGGATAAAAGGGGACAGGCTACTTTTNNTTAAACAAAGGGATTTTATTATTTTACTTTATATATTTTTTATTGTATCATTAGTATCATTATCAATGGCACTGGACCAGTGAGACGCCGGTCCGGCTAAATTCAAGAATCAAAAAAAGAGGGGGAATTAGAATGTTGTCCCGTCGACGCGGTATCGTTTTAATCACCTTGATCATCCGGGTAGTAATAATTATCTTATTAATTATATATGTACCCCGCCTTTATAACTGGTATGTGGAACAAAATACTATAAAAATTATAGAATCCAATGTGGAATCGGTAGAAAAGGAAATAAAATCAGAACTGGCCGATAAACACCCGGTAATAGTCTGGAATGAAATAGATAAGCTTATTCAATCCTTACGTATCCAGAACCCCATTACTAAACAACCGCAAACTAAAAATGGCTGGAGTACCCCGGGAGAGGTAATAGTTTCTTTCGACGGAGTGGATACTTTTACCTTGCAGGCTATCGGTCCTGAGGAGAAATTGCTCCCTCTAAAAAAAGTGATTAAAAAATGAAGGAAGAGGCAAGGGAAGGGGAGATCGGGACGAAGAGGAAGATAAAAGAGGGAGAGAGAGAAGGCTGAGGAGGATATAGCGATAGAGGCCCTTTTAATTTTTTTAATCTTGGTTTTAGGTCTGGTAATAGGAAGTTTCAGTAATGTATGTATTTACCGTATCCCCCGCGGTGAATCAGTAATCTCCCCGGGCTCGCATTGTCCCCGGTGCGGGGCGACCCTAAAGCCCTACGATAATATCCCTCTCTTAAGCTATCTCCTCCTTAGAGGGAGATGTCGCCAGTGTAAGGAGCGGATCTCTCCGCGCTATCCGCTGGTCGAATTTCTAAACGGTTTAAGCTATGTTCTCATTTATTCCCTCTATGGTTTAACCAGCCAGACCTTAGTTTATTTTCTTTTATCCTCCGCTCTTCTTATCATTGCCTTTATTGATTTAGAGGAACAGATAGTGCCGGATGTAATTTCTTTACCGGGAATAGTGGTGGGATTAGTTTTGAGTTTTTTCGTCCCTTATCTTTCCTTGGTAGATTCCGCTTTAGGAGTGGTGGTGGCAGGAGGGATAATCCTCCTTATCGGGGTGATAGGCTCCGCCTTCTTTAAGCAAGAGGCGATGGGTGGAGGGGATGTAAAACTGGCGGCTATGCTCGGTGCCTTTTTAGGCTGGAGATATGCCCTTCTTGCTCTTTTTTTAGGTTTTATTTCCGGGGCGGTAGTGGGGATGGTTTTAATTTTAGCGAAGGTTAAAGGTAAAGAAGATATGCTGCCTTTTGGGCCCTTCCTGGTCTTAGGTTTTTTTATTACGCTCTTTTGGGGCGAGAAGATTATTTCTGCTTATCTGGGATTTTAGCCTCTTCCTTCTTGCCCGGTAATAATCCCCGGCGGTAAACTCTAAATTCTAAACTCTAAACTCTTTAAATTACCTAACCCTGTTTTCTTCTTCAGGATAGACTGTACTCCCCTCCCTCTTTCTTGAACTTGCCAATAGAGATAGTCTCTTCTTTCCTCTTCCTCGCGTATTCCCCTTAGATGAGCTTAGTTTATTTCCCCAAGACCCAGCTATAAAATTGTTGAAAAGATTTATTATTTTTGATATATTAAGAAGCATAAAATATAAGGTAGTGTTTTGTAGGCACGAGAAAGAAAATAAGGCATAGCCTAGCAGGGTCTATTATGGCGAGAAAAGAGAATACTCCCCGGGAAAAGTTATATTTTGATAATGAGCTTGCAGAATTGAAAGAAAGTTTGATGAAGATGTCTAACTTAGTGGTGGAAGCTATTAAAATGGCGGTAAAATCTTTAGTCGAACGAGATTTAGAATTGGCGGCAAGAGTAATCCAGGATGATGATCTAATTGACCGGATGGAGATAGATATTGAGGAGCAATGTTTGCAGATGATCGCCTTACGCCATCCTATTGCTCAAAATTTAAGGATGATCAGTTGTGGATTTAAGATTGTCTCCGATTTAGAGAGAGTCGGAGACCACGCCGTAAATATTGCCGAGGCAAGTCAATATTTATCTACTAAGCCATTGGTAAAACCTTTCTTAGATATTCCTCGGATGGCAGAAATTGCTCAAAATATGCTGGAGGATAGTTTGGCGGCCTATTTTAACGGGGATATAGAGTTAGCAAAGGAAGTGTGGCTTAGAGATAGAATAGTGGATAACCTGAATGAGCAGGTATTTCGGGAGCTATTAACCTTTATGCTGGAGGACCCGCAAACGATTAGCCGAGCCATCCATTTAATACTTGTTTCCGACAATATCGAGCGGATTGCCGACCACGCTACCAATTTAGCGGAAAGAGTAGTATACATGGTTAAGGGAGAGAGAATAAAGGAAAATTTTAAGAAAAATAGTGAGGAATTAAGTTAGATGGGGTAGTTAAGGAAAATCTTGAGCTATTGAACCAGAAGATAAAAGAGGCAGCGAAAAGGGTAAATAGAGAGCCGAAAGACATAAAATTGGTAGCAGTTACTAAAACTGCTACCATAGAACAGATAAAAGAGGCAATTGAGGCCGGGATAAAAATAATCGGTGAGAATAAAGTCCAGGAAGCCAGGGAAAAATACCTCCTCTTGGCTAACTATAATAATAGAAATATAGAATGGCATTTGGTAGGCCATTTACAAACCAATAAGGTAAAATATGCAGTAGAGCTATTTGATTTAATTCATTCGGTGGATAGTGTAAAATTAGCGGAAGAGATAGATCGACGTTCCCGGCAGTTTAATAAGATCAGTGATATTTTAATTGAGGTGAATGTATCTGGCGAAAAGACCAAATTTGGGGTTAAACCGGAAGAGGTAGAACTCTTACTCCGAGAAATTTCCCCCTTTCCTGGAATAAAGGTTAGAGGCTTGATGACTGTTGCCCCTCTTACCTCAGATAAAGAGGAGGTGCGTCTCTGTTTTCGCAGACTCAGAGAATTAAGCGAGAAGATGGTTAGTTTATCTATAGAAAACATAGAGATGGAATACCTCTCCATGGGGATGACGGATGATTTTGAAGTGGCTATTGAAGAAGGTTCTAATCTGATCAGGATTGGTAGAGGCATATTTGGAACGTCTTAGCCCCCTTTTAAATTTTAGATAAGGAAGATAATGCTATGTTTTTGTTAATTCGTCTAATTGATGTCCTTTTTCGAGTTTATAGTTATTTGATTTTGGCCAGGGTATTCTTGTCCTGGCTACCTTTAGACCATTATAACCCTATCGTTCGATTTATTTATAAAGTTACTGAGCCAGTTTTAGCACCTTTCAGGGTTATATTACCTTTAGGAAATGTCGGACTCGATCTTTCACCTCTCATCGTCTTTTTTTTATTGAATTTACTTCATCGATCAGTAATTAGAATACTTATGGGGATAGCGATAGCGATTTAGACTTAAGGAAAATAATTAAAATACCAAGAATGAAAAAAGGGTAAATAAGGAGGAACAATTGAATGAGGATAACCCCTATGGATATCGAACAACAGGAGTTTAGCAAATCTTTCCGTGGATATAATGAAGAGGAAGTAGATGATTTTTTAGATAAAATTGTAAAAGACTACGAAGAACTGATCAATGAAAATGCTAAACTTAAGGAAGAGATTGAAAAAATGAAAGAGCAGCTAAAAGAATTTAGTGAGATGGAACAGAGCTTGCGAAGTGCTTTATTGACTGCTCAAAAATCGGCGGAAGAGACCAAAGGGAAGGTAGAAAATGAGGCAAAAATAATTATAGAAAAGGCAAAAATGGAGGCAGAGCTGATAAAACAGCAAGCTTATCAAAGAGCGGATGAAATAAAAAATGAAATTGAGGACCTTCGGAGGTATAAATTCGTTTTCACCGAGAAGATTAAATCTATGCTGAATTTATACCTGAAGATGTTAGAATCCGAAAATTTTAAGGAATTAACCAGTTATGAATACAAGAAAAGTGCGGAAGATTCCCCTAAAAAAATAAATGGTACAACTATAGAAAAAGATATCACTTTAGAAAAAACAGAAAGATGAAAGACCAGCCTGACGATTTTTTCCAAATTAAAGAGGATGTTCTGCTCCTTAAAACTAAAATCGTCCCTCGTTCTTCTAAAGATGAAATTAGAGGGGTAGAGGATAAAGTTTTAAAAATTGCCGTTAGTGCTCCACCAGTGGAAGGAAAAGCGAATAAAAGATGTATAAGCTTTTTAGCGGATTATTTTGGTGTTGCCCCATCACAAGTGGAAATAACTTCGGGGATAAAGAGTAAAAACAAGCTTATTAAAATTTGTGGTATCAAACCTCAAGAGTTTGAGGAAAAATTAAAAGAGACGCTGAAGGATTTAGAGTTTAGAGCTAAGAAGTAATAAAATTGTTAAGGCCGAGGGGATTACCGATTATCTCTTCTCATTTAACCAGTTTAAGTTGAGGTTTAGGTGTTTTCTCACCTACCCAGCGGGTTTTTAAAGCCAGGTTTAGTTAATAGATTTATTTTCTTTAATTTAAGGGTCGGATAAATTTAATCCGACCCGAAGTTTTTGAGAAAGCACGAGGATTAATAATTAAATGGAATACAAAGATACCTTAAATTTACCCACCACAAAATTTAAAATGAAGGCAAATTTATCTAAAGAAGAACCAAAATGGTTAGAATTCTGGGAGGAACAAAAAATCTACCAGAAAATACTGAAGGAAAAGGAAAGTCGGGAAAAATATATTTTGCACGACGGGCCTCCTTATGCTAATGGCCATATCCATCTGGGGACTGCTTATAATAAAATATTAAAAGATATAATTATCAAGTATAAATTGATGAAGGGGTATAATTCGCCTTATGTACCAGGATGGGATACCCATGGTCTGCCCATAGAATTTCAGGTTACCAAAGAGATGAAGGTGGAATTAAACGAGGTAAATCCTTTAGAGTTAAGAAAGAAATGCAAAGATTATGCCACTCGATATATTGACCTGCAAAGGGAAGAATTTAAGCGCTTAGGAGTGATGGGAGAATGGGAAAACCCCTATCTGACCTTTACTCCCGAATACGAGGTAGAACAAATAGAAATATTTAAGAAGATGTTTTACCAAAAATATATTTATAAAGGGTTAAAACCGGTATATTGGTGTACCAACTGTGAAACAGCCTTAGCTGCTGCGGAGATAGAATATCAAGATAAAGAATCCCCTTCTATTTACGTTAAGTTTCTTATCAAAGATAGCTTAGAAAAGGTCTTTCCTGATAGCGGGGAAGAAGAAAAATTTGTGCTTATCTGGACTACCACCCCCTGGACTATTCCGGGTAACTTAGCTATCGCCCTTAACCCGGATATTCCATATAGCCTGGTTAAGACAGAAAAAGGCACTTTTTTATTAGCCTCTGCCTTAGTAGAAAAGGTAAGGAAAGAAATTGGAGTAACTGATTATAAAATTATCGGGGAGGCACCAGGCAAATTATTGGAAGGTTTAAAATGTAAACATCCTATTTTTGATCGAGACTCCCTAATCGTATTAGGAGAACACGTATCTCTGGAGGAAGGAACTGGTTGTGTGCATACGGCACCAGGACACGGACAAGAAGATTATGAAACCGGGCTAAAATACCAACTACCTATCTTTACCACCCTCGACCATAAAGGTAGATTTAATGAGGAAGGTAAAAAATTCCAGGGATTAAGTTATAAAGAGGGGAATAAGGCGGTAATAGAAGAATTGCGCCAGAATGGAGCTTTATTGAAGGAGGGCAAAATAATCCACTCCTATCCTCATTGCTGGCGTTGTAAAAAACCAGTAGTATTTCGGGCAACCGAGCAATGGTTCGTCAATATTGAAGCCTTTCGTGATTCTACCTTGTCCGAGATAGAGAAGGTCAACTTTGTGCCGTCCTGGGGCAAGGAAAAGATGTATGGTATGGTGGAAAATAGGACTGACTGGTGTATTTCCCGTCAGAGGGTATGGGGAGTGCCTATTCCCGTATTCTATTGCCGAAAGTGTGGAGAAATTATCTTAAATGAAGAGACCATCAATGCTGTTAAAAAATTATTTTTAGAGAAGGGGTCAGATTATTGGTTTACTCTCTCGGCTAAAGAAATTTTACCGGAAAATTTTCGGTGTCCCCACTGTCAAAGCCAGGAGTTTGAGCAAGAAAAGGATATAATGGATGTCTGGTTTGATTCGGGATGCAGTCATGCCGCCGTCCTTAAAAAAAGAGAGGAACTTCATTGGCCAGCCGAATTGTATTTAGAGGGGACCGACCAACATCGAGGGTGGTTTCAAACTTCTTTATTGACTTCGGTAGCTGCTTTTGGGAAGGCCCCCTATAAAACTGTTTTGACCCATGGGTTTATTGTGGATGCCGAGGGGAGGAAAATGTCCAAGTCCTTAGGTAATGTTCTGGCTCCCCAGGAGATCATTAATCAATACGGGGCAGACATCTTAAGACTATGGGTGACTTCCTCGGATTACCAGGCGGACATTCGAATTTCTAGCCAGATCTTGAGTCAATTAGTAGAGATATATCGCCGAATTAGAAATACCGCTCGCTTTATCCTGGGCAACCTCTATGATTTTGCTCCCGAAACGGATACTGTCCCCTATGAAAAACTTACGGAGTTAGATAGATTGATTTTGAGTAATTTTCAAGATTTAATAAGAACAGTAAACGAAGATTATGAAAAATTTGAATTTCATTCTCTTTACCACGAGATTCATAATTTTTGCACCATTAATCTTAGCTCATTTTACCTGGATATTATAAAAGATAGATTATATACGGCTTTTCCTGCTTCTCCAGAACGTCGAGCAGCCCAAACAGTCTTATATTATATCTTGAACGACCTGGTCAGACTAATTGCTCCGGTATTAAGTTTCACTGCCGAGGAAATCTGGCAGCAGTTAAGAGAAATTAAGGAGGGCGAAGAAAGTGTAGAAAGTGTAGAAAGTGTTTTTCTACTCTCCTGGCCGGAAGTAAAGGAAGATTATGCAAATAGAGATTTAGAAGAAAAGTGGGATAAGATACTAAAAATCAGAAAAGATGTCTTAAAAGCCCTGGAAATAAAAAGAGGGGAGGGCTATATTGGAAATTCTTTAGAGGCCCAAGTAAATATTTACACCGAAAATAAAGAAGTTTATGATTACTTGAGGTCTTTTAAGGAACAGCTGGAAACCATATTTATCGTCTCTAAGACAGAGGTTATTTTTGGTGAGGCAGAAAAGCCCCTTCCTTCTGACGCCTTCCCGGGCGTAGAGTTTCCGTCGATTAGCCTGTGGATAACCAGGGCACCTGGCAAAAAGTGTGAAAGATGCTGGGGTTATAGCGAGAGCGTGGGAAAAGACCAGAAATATCCCACTATTTGCGAAAAGTGTGCTAAAGTCATGCATCATCTGGAGGGATAAACTAATTATAATGGGATTTATAGTTCTTCTCTTCGCGGTTATATTACTTGATCAGGCGAGTAAATTTTATATTCAACACCATATGTCTATAGGAGAATCTATCCCCCTGATTGAAGGGGTGCTTCATATTACCTATATAGAAAACCCTCATACTGCCTTTGGACTTTTCAAATATCCCCCTCTCCCTCTGGCGATAGCCATGGTCCTTGTTTGTTTAATCCTGGTTATTTTAATTTATAAAAAAATAATTTTTAAAAGGGATGCTTTTAGCTATATCTCCTTAGCCCTTATCCTTGGTGGGGCCATAGGCAATCTTATTGACCGGCTAAGAGTGGAGGAAAGGGTAATAGATTTTATAGATTTAAGAATCTGGCCAATTTTTAATTTTGCCGATATGGCCATAGTAAGCGGAATGCTAATTTTATTAATTCATTTTTTGTTCTATTCCTCAAAAAATGAAGATGATGAAGAAGATGACCGACCAAGAAGACGAAGAAGAAGCAGAGAATCAGGAAATGTAAAGAGGTAAAAAAGGAGAAAGGAGTAAATTTTAATGTATAGAATTTTATTTACTATCGGTTCCTTTCCGATCTACGCCTATGGGGTAATGATCGCCTTAGCTTTTATAGTGGGAATATTAATGGCGATGCAGGAGGCAAAAAAAACTGGAGAAGACCCGGAGAGAATTTTGGATCTCAGTTTATATATCATTTTAGGAGCCATAATCGGCGGGAGATTAGGTTATGTAATATTTCATCTGGACTATTATTTAAAAAATCCGGTGCAAATATTTTATTTTAGAGAAGGGGGCCTTGCCCTTTTGGGAGGTTTTGTTTTAGCCTTTATCCTGGGCAGGTGGCATATTTTACGAAACAAACTTTCCTTCTGGAAATATGCGGATATCATTGCTCCTTCCCTTGCTTTTGGTTATGGAATTGCCAGGATAGGTTGTTTTTTAAATGGTTGCTGTTTTGGGGTAGTATCAGAAAAATGCGGGATTCGGTTTCCAGCTTTAAATATGCCTCCGGTGTATCTCCGCCAGCTACAGGATGGATTAATTGCCCCCGGAAGTCCCTATACCCTTCCCGTAATTCCTACTCAAATTTATGCTTCTTTGAGTGGATTTTTAATTTTTTTGATCCTTATAAGACTTAAAAAGTATAAAAAATATGAGGGATTTATCTTTTTAAACCTTCTGCTGTTATATTCCCTTTATCGTTTTATTATAGAATTTTTTAGATTTTATGAAAGTGGCTATCTATTTCTAAATTTAACTGTCGGTCAAGTGATTTGTATCGGATTGGCTCTCGGTTCGTTAATTTTTATGAATATTCTAAACAAGAGAAATAAAGAAGAGAAATAAAGAAGAGAAAGATACAGTAAACTAGTAGAGGGGCACAGCAGGATAGCTGCCTCGTGCCCCCGGAGTAAAAGGTACCGCTGATAAATGGGAGAAAAAGAAAAGACTATCTTTTATGACGGCGAAGATAAAGTTAGAATTGATACTTATTTAACTAAACAAAAAATATTTCCTTCCCGCTCTCAAGTCCAGGATTTAATTACTCGGAAGAAGATAAGAGTTAATGACCAGGCAGTAAAACCAGGTTACCGCTTAAAAAAGAGAGATAAAATTGATCTACTCTTACCAGAACCAAGAGAGTTAGAGCTTAAGGCCGAGGCAATTCCTCTGGAGATTATCTATGAGGATGAAGACCTGATAGTGGTTAACAAACCAGCAGGGATGATAGTTCATCCGGCGGGGAAAATCTGCTCGGGCACTTTAGTAAATGCCCTACTTTATCATTGCCGGGGGTCTTTATCGGGCATAGGGGGGGTAATTAGACCGGGCATTATCCATCGACTGGATAAAGATACTTCTGGCTTACTGGTAGCCGCTAAAAATGATTTTGCCCACCTGGAACTTTCCCGACAGATAAAAAATCGCCAAATAACTAAAAAATATATAGCTCTGGTGGAGGGGGAGGTAAGAGATGAATTAGGAATTATTGAGGCCCCCATCGGCAGGAGCTTAAGGGATAGAAAAAAAATGGCAGTAATGGGGGGAGAGAAGAGTAGATCTGCCCTTACGAAGTTTAGAGTATTAAAAAGATTTTTCCATTATACTTTACTGGAAGTAGAGCTTTACACCGGCAGGACTCACCAGATAAGGGTTCATCTATCTTTTATTGGTTACCCGGTAGTGGGGGATAAAATATATGGTCGAAAAAAACCGGAGTTAAATATCGGCAGGCAAGCCTTGCATTCCTATATTTTAGGCTTTATCCATCCTTCTACTCAAAAATATAGGGAATTTTGTGCCCCACTGCCTGAGGATCTGCAGGAGTTAATCGATTATTTAGAGAAGGTTAAGGAGACGGGATAATTAAAATTTTTTGAGGGTTTCAAAGGAAGGGGACTTTACTTACTTACTTAATTAATTACTACTTTATCCTCTTATTTATTTCTTTCTTGCTTGCTATTTAGAAGGGATAAGATCTTTGATTTCTTCCGGGTCTACCTTGATTAAAAGACTTTTTTCCTGCGAATAAATAACCATACCCGGTTTGGCTTTTTTAGGTTTTTTTACATATTTTTTAAGAGTATAATCCACTACTACTTTATCTTCCTTTTTTGTTTTACTAAAATAAGCCGCTAATTGGGCAGCTTGCAGTAAAGTATCGAGCGGCGGAGTCTGGTTATCCCCTTTATTTTTAATTATCACGTGGGCACCCGGCGTGTTTTTAGTATGTAGCCAGAGGTCGTTTCCGGAAGCCAATTTTAGGGTTAAAAAATCATTTTGTTGGTTGTTTTTGCCCACATAGATTTCCCAGCCATCTTTAGAGATATATTTTAAAGGTCTTAATTTATTGTCTTCTTTTTTCTGCTTTTTACCCGGGACAGTTGTTTCCTTGATTAGTCCTAATTTCACTAAATTTTGGTAAATATTTTGTAAATGGGGAAGAGTGTTATCCTGTCGAGACAATCTTTCCAGTTCTTCTAACCGGGCTAATTTTAGTTGATTACTCTTTAAGCGCTCAGTAATGATTTTTAGACTATCTTTGGCTTTTCTATATTTTTTAAAATAGAGCTGGGCATTCTGTAGAGGGGTTAGACTGCTATCCAGAGGGATGGTTATCTCTTCTTGCTGAGGGGAATAATAATTAATAGCAGTAAACTCCAGGTCTCCCTTTTTAAGGCGGCCAAGGTTTGATTTTATTAATTCACCCCTTATTTTGTACTCCTCACTATTTTTTGCTTCTTCAATCTGTTCTTGATAGCCCTCTATTTTTTCCTTTATTTTTACTATGTTCTTATGGAGCGTATTTTCTATCTCCCTGGTTAAGAAAAGAACTTCTCTTTCCTTCTGCTTTTCCCTGAAAAAATATTTTAAGCAGGAGTTGGCGTCCGCAAACTTTAATTTGCTCTCCTGAGAAAACTGCACCGATTCAATGAGGGAGTAACTACTTATTTTTTTAGAGATAGGATCTAAGAAGATGGTGGGATTAAAGTTTTGCTGTTTAATATCCTCCATAATTTTATGAAAAGAAGCCCATAATGATTCCAACTCTTCGGGCAATATTTCCCCTATTTTTTTTTCGGGGAGCAGATTTGCCTGAAAAATTATTTCCCTGATGCTCTGCGGGTTTAATCCCTTAAGATGGTGTTGTAATAGTGGATAGAGATTTAGATCTTTATCTTTACTGGTACTGGAACTAAAGAGGTTAAGAAAATTTTCTTGGTCTATCTTTAGGGGGTTTAATGAGGAAGAGGGGGGAGGTAGGTATAGTTCCCCCGGCGATACCTCTCTAAATCTATTGATTCTGGAAGTTACCAGTTTAATACTCCCTTCTATAATTTTATTTTCGTTAATAAGGATGAGGTTGCTATGTTTTCCCATAAATTCGGCAATGAGAATTAGTTTTTTACTTTGACCGAATTTCAAATAGGGTTGGAGGATAAAATGTAATATGCGATCAAAGTCGGGGTGTTCTATGGCTAAAATTTTTCCTCCGATAAGCTGTTTTTGTAACAGAGTTAAAAAGGGGGAGGTAATAGTTTTCGGGATATTTTCTGCCTCAGAGAAGTAAATTTCCATTTCTGAAGGGTCTAAGGAAAGATGAAGATGAAATAATTTTCTATTCTCGGTTAGAGGAGTAGTATTATTAGAGAGAGATGAAGTTATAAGAGGCTTTACCTCCAAAATAATTTTGTATTTCTTTACCTGAAATATATTTACTATTTCCCCCTGACTGAATACTTCAAGGAGTTCTTTTCTGAGGGCGGCTAAGCCAATGCTATCTATAGACATAATAATAGTTTCCTCATTAAAATCTACCTCTTATTGATCATTTAAATAAAACAGGGAAGCTTAATCATTTTCATCTTGTTTTTTGTATTTTTCTCTTAGTTTATTTATTAAGGATTCCAGAGTTTCTTCTTCTTCCATTTCTTCTGTTTCTTTCTCTAAGGTCTCTTCTTGATATTTTTTCTTTAAATTTTCTATTTCTTCAGAGTAAGGCTTTTTAATTTCAGGGTATTCTTCTTTAATCTCTTCTTTGCTCTCTTCTCCCCTTTGAGGGAGAGCTAAAGTTTTTTGGTGAAGGACACAATAAACAGTAGGTTCAGTCCCCCGGATAAAAGCCCCGGATAAGATCTTAGGACAAGAATCCACAGGTAAAAGCCCCGATTGTTGACAAACCGAAATTTGTACTACCCTGGCTGGTTGCCGAAAATCTTTTTTCTCGTAGTCTTTGAGTGCCTCTTTCATAAACTTAGCCCAGATCGGGGCGGCTGCTACTCCTCCGGTCATTTTATTTCCCAGAGGTTTTCGGTCATCATTACCAATATAAACAGCGGTAACTAAATCAGGAGTGAATCCAATAAACCAGGCATCAATAAAATCCTCAGTAGTACCAGTTTTACCAGCAGCTGGTCTGCCTATCTGGGCATTCCATCCGGTCCCTCGGGAGATTACCCCCTTCATCATATCGATGAGCACATAACAAGCCTCTTCTTTAAATACTTTCTTTTTTTGCGGGGTGTTTTCTTTCAGAGTTTTTCCTTCATAATCCTCTACTCGAATGATCGGGATAGGTTCTACCCTTGTTCCTAAATTGGCAATGGTAGCATAGGCCGAAGCAATTTCTAAAGGAGTTACCTCCGAAGTTCCCAAAGCCAGAGAAAGGTCAGGGCGTAATTCACTTTTTATCCCGGCCTTATGGGCATAGTTTATCACCTTATTTACCCCTACTTGTTCTAATAATTTTACCCCTACTACATTTATAGACTGTTCGAAGGCTTCCCGGAGAGTTACTGGTCCTCTAAATTCTTTTTCGTAATTTTCCGGGGACCATCCATTTTCAAAAGTAATGGGCGCATCTTCGATGATGTTACTAGGAGTAAATCCATTTTCTAAAGCGGTTAGATAAATAAAGGGTTTAAAAGCAGAACCTGGTTGGCGATAGGCCTGGGTGGCCCGGTTAAATTTACTTTGCTCGAAGTCTTTACCTCCCACCATCGCTTTAATGTGACCAGTTTCTGGCTCAATAGCGATGATTGCTCCTTCATAGCCAGACTCTTGAAAGGCTTTTTCTGCCAAGCGTTGCATATTTAAGTCTAAAGTAGTGTAAATCTTTAATCCCCCTTTGTAAATCAGGTTAGCGCCAAACTCTTCCAAAAGCTGAGAAAGAATAAAAGTAGAAAAATAAGGAGCAATAGAATCCTTGCCCTCATTATTATAACTAAGTTCAAGAGGGGCTTGCTGGGCTTTTTCCATCTCCTCTTTAGAAATATATCCTAATTTATTCATCCTTGCCAGAACAAGGTTTCTTCTGTTTGCTGCAGCTTCTGGATTATTCACCGGTGAATAGTAGGAAGGTCCACGGGGGATTCCTGCTAATAAAGCACACTCGGCGAGGTTTAAATCTTGTACGTTTTTATCGAAATAAATTTTAGCTGCCGCCTGTACCCCATAAGCCCCATGCCCAAAGTAGATTTCATTTAAGTACATCTCTAAGATTTCGTCTTTGGTAAAATAACGTTCAATCTGTAGGGCTAATAAAATATCTTTTAATTTTCTACTCAAACTAATTTCTCGAGAAAGAAAGGCGTTAATGGCTAATTGCTGAGTAATGGTGCTCCCCCCCTGAGGTTTAATATCTTTACCCGGCAAAAAAATCATATTTTTAATATTTTCTACTTGAGCAATTAAAATTCTACGCACATTTATCCCCTTGTGCTGATAAAACTCGGAATCTTCGATAGCAATGAAGGCATTGATTAGCTCTGGGGGGATTTCTTGAAGGGAAACTGGATTTCGATTTTCTTGATAAAATTCCGTAATAATTTTACCATTAATATCATATACTTTACTATTTATGGCGTCTATAAAGTTTTGTTGGTCCATCATTTCTGCCACTTCTTGATTGTCCAGAATGGTACCACATAAGCCGATAAAAGTAAGGGCAAAAGAAAGAGCAAGAATTATAAGCCCCCACCATATTCCTTTAGTTAAAGAGAAACGATGAGAATTTTTTGTTTTACCTTTGGAAGACAAAGTAACACTCCTTTTATTTTAGTGCCCCCGTGGCAATCTCATAACTATCCTACCTTAGTTAACAGAGCACTAGTTTTTCTACTTTCAAAAAATATTATATCACAAAATCATAAAAAGGTCGCAAAGGGAGCAAGCGATGAGTTAGCTGGTGAATAAGAAAATAAATAAGAATTAGTTTTAAACTTTAAGATATGCGAATATCTCTTTTAATAAAAAATAAACCGTGTTATAATCTCAAGGGTTAAGGAAAGTGGGGTGCATTTAAATTTATTATGCATCGACCCTGAGACCATCAGAATGGCCAGGAAATTCGGAGGCTAAAAACTAAAAGGAGCTTTGTCCCCTCATAGCTGTATGAAAAAACTTCACTATTTAACTCGAGTATCTATGGTAGGAGTAATTTACTTAATTCTTAATATTGTTTTTGCGCCTATAAGTTATGGACCTATTCAAATAAGAATAGCAGAAGCTTTGACCGTCCTACCTTTTGTTGAATCTTCAGCTATTATCGGATTATTTATAGGCTGTGTCTTAGCCAATATCTATGGGGGGTTGGGAATGGTGGATGTAATCGGCGGGAGTCTTTGTACTTTGCTGGCGGCTTATCTTACCTCTAAAATGAAAAATCCCAAATTAGCTCCCCTCCCTCCAGTTTTAATTAATGCCCTGGGAGTTAGTACCTATTTGCACCTACTCTTTGACTTACCTTATTGGATAACCGTGGGGTATATTGGAATAGGAGAGGCTATTGCCGGGTATATTTTAGGTTATCCTTTATTGATACTCTTGATAAAAAATAAAAAGAGATTAGGGTTAAGAGGATGATGGAAATCCAAAAAGCAGAAAATAGAGGCATTGCTCCGACTTTTTTTGAGGGATAACCGTAATTATCATTATTATTAAAGAAGGTGTTCGTTTTATGGATATTGAAGAAGAAGTACGAATAATTAAAAGAGGGATTGAAGAGATAATCTCGGAAGAAGAATTGATAAAAAAAATAGAGAGGTCCAGGAAAGAAAAAAAGCCCCTTCGAATTAAACAGGGGTTTGACCCGAATGCACCGGATATACACTTAGGGCATACCGTAGGATTACGTAAGCTAAGACAATTTCAAGATCTGGGGCATGAAGTTTATTTTCTGATTGGTGATTTTACGGGTATGATTGGCGATCCCAGTGGTAGGTCTGCTACGCGAAAACAATTGACCCCGGAAGAAGTGAAAAAAAATGCGGAAACTTATAAAGAACAGGTGTTTAAAATATTAAATCCGGATAATACGATAATAGAATTCAACAGTCATTGGTTAGGAAAACTATCCTTTGTAGAAGTAATTCAGTTGTGTTCCAAATATACCGTGGCCCGTATGCTGGAGAGAGATGATTTTGCTCATCGCTTTCAAGAGAAAAAACCTATCGGTATTCATGAATTTTTGTATCCTCTTATGCAAGGATATGATTCTGTGGCTCTGAAGGCAGATGTGGAATTGGGAGGAACTGATCAAAAATTCAATTTATTGGTGGGCAGAGAGTTACAGCGAGAATATCAGCAAGAACCACAGGTTATCATTACTATGCCGATAATTGCCGGTACCGATGGGGTAGAAAAAATGAGTAAAAGTCTGGGAAATTATATCGGGATTAATGAGCCGCCTTTAGAGATGTATGGGAAATTAATGTCTATACCGGATAAACTAATATTAACCTATTTTGAGTTATTAACCGACGTTTCTACTGATGATTTAGCTCAGATTGAACAAGATTTAACTGGTGATCGCCTCTCCCCTCTGGATATAAAGAAAAGACTGGCTAAAGAGATTGTCAAAATGTACCACGGATATGCTAAAGCCAACGAAGCGGAGCAGTATTTTCAGAGAGTTTTTCAAGAGAAGGAGAACCCGGAAGAGTTAGAGGATCTATTAATTCCTGCCCAAGAATTGAAAGATAATAAATTATGGATTGTGAAATTATTAAAGATGACTAATTTATTTAAGAGTAAGGGAGAAATAATAAGATTGATCGAGCAGGGCGGGGTTAGAATTAATAATCAAAAGATAGGGGCAGCAAACCTGGATGTGGAGATTAGAGAGGGAGATGTTTTAAGGGTGGGCAGATTATATTTTTATCGCTTAAAAATTGTCTAAGTGATGATATAATATCACAGTATTAAAAATGGAAGGAAAGGCAATTTATTTAAATGAAAGATTTGCTGATAAAATTTTTAAAGCCCTATAGGAAGCAGATTATCCTGGCTATAGTTTTACTACTGGCTCAGGTGATGTCTAATCTTTATTTACCCAGTCTAAACGCTGATATCATCAATAACGGTGTAGCTAAAAGTGATATTGGCTATATTGTAAAGACGGGTAGCTTTATGTTAGTGGTAACGTTGTTACTGGCGGTGTGTGCCATAGCCTCCTCCTATTTTAGCTCTAAGATAGCAATGGGTTTTGGGCGAGATATGAGGAGAGCAATATTTTATAAAGTAGAGAGTTTCTCACCAGCTGACCTCGATAAATTTGGTACACCATCCCTGATTACCCGTAGTACCAACGATGTGCATCAGATGCAAATGCTGGTAATTTTGGGTTTAAATCTTATGGTTATGGCTCCTCTTATGTGCGTAGGTGGTATTATAATGGCGCTACGGCAAGATGTGGTATTATCTTTTTCTATAATTATTATAGCACCGCTTATGGGCGTGGTAGTATGGCTGCTCTTAATCAAAGCTACCCCCCTATTTCGCTCTATTCAGATTAAAATAGATCGGGTAAATCAAATTTTGCGGGAAAAACTGATGGGAGTCAGGGTGATAAGAGCCTTTGTAAGGAGCGATTATGAAGCCAGGCGTTTTGATGAAGCTAACCGCGACCTTACCCGTACGACCTTAAGAGTAAATCGAATTATAGCTCTGGCTATACCGGCACTTATTATTATTATGAATATGTCTATGGTGGCTATCATCTGGTTTGGTGGTCACCGAATAGGAAGTGGGGCTATGCCTATAGGTAATCTGACCGCTTTTTTAACTTATATTATGGAAATTATGATATCAGTTACCTTAGCGATGAGTATGTTCATCATGGTGCCCCGAGCAGAAGCCTCAGCCGAACGGGTGCTGGAAGTGCTTACTACCGAGCCATCTATCAAAGACCCGGATAAACCGGTAGTCCCTGCCAAGAAAAAAGGGAATATAGAGTTTTACCAGGTGGAATTTAGCTATCCCGACGCCGAAGAGCCAGTGCTCCAAGATATATCCTTTAGAGCAAAACCGGGAGAGACCACGGCCATTATAGGAAGTACCGGGTGTGGGAAGAGTACACTGGTAACCTTGATACCGCGTTTTTATGACGTAACCGGGGGGAGTATAAAAATAGATGACCTAGACATACGCGATGTGCCCTTGCGAGATTTAAGAGAAAGAATAGGACTGGTACCCCAGAAGGCTTTTCTTTTCAGCGGAACCATAGCTGATAATCTACGCTATGGTAAGGAGGAGGCTACCGAGGAAGAGCTCTGGCATGCTCTGGAGGTAGCCCAGGCTAAGGATTTCGTAATGGAACTACCTGATAAATTGTATGCCCCGGTGGAACAGGGAGGAGTTAACTTCTCCGGAGGACAACGCCAGAGGCTGGCTATTGCTCGGGCTCTAGTTAAAAGGCCAGAGATCTACTTGTTTGATGACAGCTTTTCTGCCCTGGACTTTAAAACTGATGCTCAGTTGAGATCAGCACTTAAAAGTGAAACTACAGATTCTACCGTCATCATTGTTGCCCAGCGAGTGAGCACTATTATGAATGCCCATCAGATTGTTACCTTGAGTGATGAGGGTACTATTGCGGGGATTGGCTCTCATCCTCAGCTGATGCAAACTTGCGAAGTATATCGCGATATAGTGTATTCACAACTTTCTGAGGAGGAGATAGCGCATGAGCGTAAATAATGATAATCATCAGGAAAATAAGCGGGAGGTTAGACCACCACAAAGGCGACCTGGTGGATTTGGTGGTGGTGGACGAGCTGCTGCTGCCCGGCCAGTAGAAAAAGTCAAAGACTTTAGGGGGACCCTCCAGCGCCTCATCGCTTATCTCAAACCTCAAGCTATGCCCTTACTGTTAGTGGTAGTATTTACTATCCTCAGTGTGACATTTACTGTCTTAGCACCGAGAATAATAGGTGAAGCTACCAATGTGTTATTTGAAGGGGTAATGAGTAAACAACTAACAGCTGGTATGACCAAGGACGAGGCTATAGCAGAGTTGAAGGAACAAGGTCAAGACCAACTGGCAGAGATGATTGCAGCGATGGATCTTGTGCCCGGAAAAGGTGTGGACTTTAGTGCCTTAGGGCATATCTTGATTACCCTTTTAGCGGTGTATCTTTTAGCGGCTTTCTTTCAGTGGTTACAGCAATATGCCATGGCTGGTGTAGCCCAAAATACAGTATACCGGCTACGACGAGACGTGGATGGAAAACTCGCCCGGTTGCCTTTAAAATATTACGATAACCACTCTCACGGCGATATCTTAAGCCGGGTGACTAATGATGTAGATAATATAGCCCATACTCTACAACAGAGCATTACCCAGATAGTACATGCCATAGCAGTAGTAGTGGGTGTACTGATTATGATGTTTTCTATAAGTTCACTTCTGTTCTGGATCTCCCTGATGATTATACCGCTATCCCTTTTGATCACCAGGTTGGTGATCAGCCGCTCTCAGAAATACTTTGTAGCTCAGTGGGACAGTACTGGGGCCTTAAATGGCCATATAGAAGAGTCCTTTACCGGTCATAATATCATCGAAGCCTTTAACCAGCAGAATAAAACTATAGAACGTTTTGATAAAGAGAACGAAAAAGTTTATGAAGCCAGTTTTAAGGCTCAATTTATATCTCGACTAATCCGCCCTTCAGTAAACTTTTTAAATAACGTAAATTATGTGATAATATGTATTGTAGGTGGAATACGGGTGGCTAGCGGTCTCCTCACTTTAGGTGGAGTGCAAGCTTTCATTCAATATTCCAGGCAGTTCACTCAACCCGTAGTTCAGGTGGCTAGCATCGTAAATATCCTGCAATCTACTGTGGCCTCTGCAGAACGGGTATTTGAACTACTGGATGAGAAAGAAGAAATACCGGATACTGAAAATCCAGTAGTGCTGGAAGAAGTGAAAGGACAGGTTAAGTTCGAACACGTCTACTTTAGCTACAGTGCTGATGCCCCCTTAATTGAGGATATGAATCTAGACGTTGAGCCTGGACAGACCGTGGCTATAGTAGGTCCTACTGGTGCTGGCAAAACTACTCTGGTTAACCTGCTTATGCGTTTTTATGAGATAGATAGTGGACGTATCACCATAGATGGCGTAGATATTCGAGAGATGAGGCGAGACGACCTGCGTAAAATTTTTGGCATGGTCTTACAGGATACCTGGCTATTCAACGGTACTATAAGAGATAACATTGCTTATGGTAAAGAAGGAGCCACTGAGGAAGAAGTGAGAGCCGCTGCCCAGGCAGCCTACGTAGACCATTTTGTCAGGACGCTACCTCAAGGATATGATACCGTGCTTACCGAAGATGCTTCTAATATCTCGCAAGGGCAAAGACAACTTTTAACCATAGCTCGTGCCTTTTTAGCTGATCCCAGGATTCTGATACTGGATGAAGCCACCAGTTCCGTAGATACCCGTACCGAGATGCTAATTCAAAAAGCTATGGCTAAACTGAGGAAAGACCGTACCAGCCTGGTTATAGCTCACCGCTTATCTACTATTTATGATGCGGATATTATCTTAGTAATGGATAAAGGCCGTATTGTGGAGCAGGGGAATCATGAGGAACTAATAGCGGCGGGTGGTTTCTACTATGATCTCTATATGAGCCAATTCTTATCTCCCCTGAACGCCGATGCTGTATAGTAATCTGATTTGTTATCTACTGCCCTGACTACCGGAACTGTAACTATCCTCCCAGCCAGGGGTAATTTATTGCCCCCTTTGTGCCAGTAATCAGGACTAACGAACCAAATCCCGTAGGGGTAAATAATTTTTTGCCCCTTGAAAAAATAATTTTTTTATATTATAATAATAATGCCAGAAACATTTTAGGATTATGTATTATTTTATTAACCAAATTATTTTATAGTTTATAGCAGGGAATTTCTAAAAATTTATTGACAACAGCTCTTAACTCTGTTACTATCTTATTTGCCCTTCTTAAAAGAGAGGACCATTTCTATGGTTCTCGGAAGGGGTTATGTTCCTTGATAATTACATAGTACCCAACCA